>DASRDP010000004.1 GCA_035652535.1 Chloroflexota bacterium | reverse complement strand
AATGCTAGTCGTGGACCTGCTCTGGCTTCCCGCCACGGCGATCTACGGCATCGTCCTCTTCTTCTCCTTTTGCGTTGGCATCAATCTCCTGTACATGGTCTTTCTCGCGTGGACGCGGCCGTCGCGTGTGCTCAAGCCGTGTCCGCCCGCGGAATTCCCGCTCGTCACCGTGCAGCTGCCCATCTTCAACGAGCTGTACGTCACCCGGCGTCTGATCCAGGCGGCGTGCGAGCTTGTCTGGCCACGCGACCGGCTGCAGATCCAGGTTCTGGACGATTCCACGGACGAAACGCAGTTTCTGGCCGCCTCGCTTGTGCGGCGGTACGCCGCCCAAGGCATCGACATTCGACACATACACCGATCTGACCGCGTGGGATTCAAAGCTGGCGCGCTTGAAGCGGGTCTGCGTTGTTCCGATGGAGAGTTCATCGCCATATTCGACGCCGATTTCGTCCCACCCGCTGATTTCCTTCACAAGACGATCCCGTATTTCAATCGGGAGGGCGTTGGATTCGTCCAGGCGCGATGGGGGCACCTGAATCAGTCCTACTCGCTGCTGACAGAAATTCAGTCGGTGACCATCGACGTCCATTTTTTCGTCGATCAACCGGCCCGAAATCACGGCGGCTACTTTATGAACTTCAACGGGACGGCCGGGGTTTGGCGACGCGCCGCAATTGAGGACGCCGGAGGCTGGCAGCACGACACGCTGGCCGAAGACCTCGATTTGAGCTATCGGGCGCAGCTTCGCGGATGGGAGGCCGTCTATCTCCCCGACGTCGTAACGCCCGCGGAGCTTCCGGTCACCATCGCCTCCTACCGTTGCCAGCAACGGCGGTGGGCGGCAGGCAGCTTCGCGTGCGCCCTGAAGCTCCTCCCGTCGCTGCTCATCGCGCGTGTGTCGCCGGGCGTCAAGCTGCAAGGAGCTTTTCATCTGCTGGGCTATGGCACGCACTTCTGCCTGCTTGCCATGTTTCTCCTGCAGCCGCTGATGATCTACTATTCGCAGCGCTTCCACACGGTTCACCCGGCAACGGGCGGAGGCTCTCCCGTATGGTCGCTCATCGCTGCCATTCCAGCCCTTGCACCGACGATCTATCTCGCGTTCGCCCAGTGGCGAGCCGGGCGCAATCTGCCCCAGCGTATGCCCTATATCGTGGCTGCCAGCGTCATGGGCGCGGGCATGATGCTCACGACCGTCAGCGCCATGCTCGGCGTGCTCTACCGGAAGAAATCTGTCTTCGAACGCACGCCAAAGTACGGAATCGCTCGCGCGTCCGACTCTTGGGATGGAAAGCGATACACTCTCGGTGTTGACGCGATTCTTGGGGCAGAGTTGCTTCTCGCGTGCTACGCGATGGGGACGATCGCCTATGCGCTGGCGCTAAGAAATTGGGCAAGCTTCGTGTTCTGTTCGTACTTCCTGTGCGGCATGCTGTTCGTGATTGGGGTGAGCTTCGTGCAGCTCAGCGTTCCCATCGCGCCCCGCGCCGTCGCATCGGCCACGACCGGCCAGCGCGACTCGTAATCCTCCCGCTCCACACCACCCATCCGGACGGCCGCGGTGAAGCGTACTAACGTCGGGATGGATCCGTCGTCCGTACCGGATCAGGACCTTGTCGCCCTGGTGTCCGACGGTGACTCGGATGCGCTCGACCAGATCTACCGACGCCACGCGCGTCCGGTGTATTCGCTGGTCTTGCACATCGTTCGGGATCCGACCATGGCGGAAGATGTGACACAGGAAGTCTTCCTCAAGCTCTGGCGGCAGTCCGACGCCTACAACCCAGAGCGCGGCGCCCTCGGCTCGTGGCTCCTGAGCGTGGCCCACAATCGCGCGATCGACCTCTTGCGGCGTCGGCGAGTCCGCGAGGAGTACCCGTTACCGGAGGAGCATGCGTTCAATTCGATGGTGGCCGATGTGGCAGATCCCAGCGACGCCGCGGGCTCCGCCGAAGTTGCCGCGTCGGTTCGTCGAGCCCTTCAACAGATCCCCGAGTCGCAGCGGCAGGCGATCGAGATGGCTTTCTTTCAGGGGAAGACCCACGTGGAGATCTCCGAAGAGTTGGGCGAGCCACTGGGTACAGCCAAGACGCGGATCCGTCTGGGGATGCGCAAGCTCCGCGCGCTGCTCTTGGCCGATGGAGTGGAGATTTAGCCGTGGCGAGCTGCATCGAAGTCGAGGAGCTGCTCGGCTCGTATGCGCTGGGCGCACTTCCGCGCGAAGCGCTGGAGGAGGTGGAGGAGCATCTTGGAGCGTGCGGGGTGTGCCAGAGCCGTGCACGCGAGATGCTCCGCACGGCTTCAACCCTCCGGCTGGGTGTTCCTCAGGTGGATCCCCCGCGGGCGCTGCACGATCGAATCCTCGGCGCTGTTCGCAACCCGCACGAACATGGCACCGGGGCGCCCGAGGACGGGCGGAGCTTGCTCGTTCAGCTGCCCGTGCGTCGTCGACGCGTGGCCGGCCCGGCCTACTGGGCAGGCGCTGCCGCTCTGGTCCTCATGTTCCTGAGCGGCTGGCTCGGGCTGCAAGTCATCGCTCTCCAGCAGTCGGTGGCCACTACGGAAGAGTCGGCCCGACAGGCCTGGGCGGAAGCTGAGGTCGCCGCGGACACCATAGCGCGGTGGAACCAGGCGGGAGCCGCCGGCGCGGCCCACATCGACGGAACGGAGATGGCGCCGGGCGCCTGGGGCACGCTGTACTACGTGCCCAGTCAACAGGATGGTGTGCTGCTAGTTGGTGGATTGCCGAACCTGCCGAAAGATAAGTGCTACCAGCTGTGGCTCATTCGCGGCGACCGGTGGATGAACGGCGGCACGTTCTACGTGGAGAACGATGGGAAGTCCGTGGTGGTGGTCAAGTCACCCATGCCCATGGCGTCGATCGACACGATCCGCGTAACGATGGAGCCCCACGGCGGCAGTGCTGAGCCCCGTGGCGACCGGTACATGTGGGCGCGGCTTGGGAGTAGCTAGTCGCGCATCTTCGACCGACAGGGAACGTCCGTCCGACCGGTCGCGGTTGGCGAGGATAGTAAGTTGCGAGCTGACGCTCGTCAAAGCAAACGTCCGCGCCGGGTTGGCCCATTGTCGCGCTCGCACTCCGGAACCAGCACGTGTGGAGCGCGCCGAACCTGGGGCTGCTGAGTCGCTTCTGCGACCACTTACCTCGTCGCAAGCACCAGCGCAGAACGTGGCGGCGTACGCCGCCATGTTGGTCTCCTCAGCGTTTGCCGGATGAATGGCTTCGCTGACCCATGGAGCAGCGGTAGATCGGCGAGTCAATCTGGACCGTGTGTGCCTCGACGCCGCTGATCTTGATATGGCGGGGTGGACCGGCCTTATGGAGCCTCTGGGGCGCGCATCGCGCTAAACCTGAGGCCCGCGCGTCGTGTCAAGCTTCACCGGCGATCGCGGCCGGACGCTGACGAGTAGAGGATCACCCTGGCCGGAGTCTCCGCAGTCGGAGCGCATCCGCCAGCGCCTCCGCCTCGAACGGCTTGCCCAGCACGACGGCGAGTCCGTCCGCGTTGGGAAGCGCATCGTCCTCCCCGATCGTCAGGATGAACAGCGTTTCCGGATAGGCGCTCGCCGCCGCGGCAAGCACCCCCGGTCCCGCTCCCGGAAGCGCGGGGTTGATCAGCACAAGGCTCACGTACTCCCGCGCCAGGGCGCGGAGCATCTCCGCGCCCGTGGCGATCTCTCGCGTGGCGATGCCGGCCAGCTCCAGCATGCGCGCGCTCCGCGCGCGGTCGGCGGCGCTCGTATCCGCGATCAGCGCGGGGCCGCTCAGCTCCAATCGCTGTGGCTCGGCGGCGTCAGCCGCGACGATGGCTGATCCGAGGCGCGCCATCTGCAGCAGACGCCGGAGCTGCCCCGCCTGGGGCGGCCGCGAGGCGATCAGGACTGGGCCCTCGGGCAGCGAGTGCAGCAGATCGTAGTCCACCGCGCCGCGCACCATCGCCACCACGGGCATGCCGGGTCGACGCTTCGCGATGAGCGAGAACATGCGGAGCCCATCGTCCACCGTCGGGAAATGGATGCTCAGGAACGCCATCAGGAGACGCGTGTCGGACTCGAGGACCTGAACCGCTTCGGACTCGCTCGATGCCGCTACTGTGGGCATGCCTGCCGCGGCGAGCATCCGCCCCAGCGCGTCGCTCGCGTCGTCATCCGCTTCGATGATCAGGATCGCGGGCCGGGCACCCGATCCGATGCGCGTGCCCACACCCACCTGGATCGTGATGAGCCCCTCCGCGGCGAGCCGGCGGAGCGCACTGCGCATCGTCATGCTGGACACGCCGAAGCTCCTGGCAAGCGCCGGATACGAGGGCAACCGGCTGCCTTCGGGGAGCGCTCCGCTCACGATGCGCGCGCGGAGCACCTCGTAGGCTTGCATCGCGCGGGGTCCCAACTCCGCAGAGGCCACCGGTACCCCCAGAATATAGCTAGATAACTTTATACAAGCGGCTTAACAGCTTTGTATGGCCATTACTGGCGGTCTTTAGCAATCATCGCGCCAGGTAGTCGAAAATGATAGTAGTCGTTCGGATATCTCGTAAACCATTCCCATCATCATCCCGCCGAGAGGGATTCCAAACATCGGCCGGATGGCCGATTTCTCGGGGATGGTATGGGGAAGGGGTGGCGCTGCCGGCGTCTTCCTCAAACGCGACGGCGGAGGGCTCCATTCAGTCAGTCGCGTCGGTCTCCGGATCGGGGCGTCCGCTCCGATGTGGACGCCCTCAGTAGATGCGACGCTCGAGCTCCTCCGGCCGGCGAATGACGATGCGCCCGTGCTGCATCTCGAGCACCTCTTGACCACGAAACAGCCCCATAGGCTTGTTCACGCTCTCGCGGGTGGCGCCCACCACGGAGGCCACGTCCGCCCGCGTCAGCCGTAGACCGATCACCGTTCCTTCGGGTCTGGCCATGCCGTAGTCCCGCGCGAATTCCAGGAGCTTCTTGGCCAGGCGAGCCGTCACGTCGAGGAGGACCGCGTCCTCCACGAGCTCGTCCGTCTCTCTCAGCCGACGCGCCAGCAGGCGCCGGCGTTGGCGCAAAGAGTACCACCGCATGATTGTTCGCGGGGGGAAGAGCCCGCTAGAGGGCGACGGCGGCGCGGAGAGCGCCTCGTGGGAGAGCCGGGATCCGGGTCAGGCTCGTCGAAGCGAGAGCACGTCAGCCACCGCGAGCGGCTGGACCGGCTTCTGGATGACCAGGCAGCCACGGCCGGATCCGACGACGTGGGCAAGGCTGTGACCCATCATGGCCACCACCGTGCGCGGGTAGGCCTCGGCGAGCGTCGCCGCCATCTCCGCGCCGCTGCCCGGCATGTGGACGTCCAGGAAGAGATGGCTGTAGGTCGCCCGAGCCAGCGCGAGCAGCATCTGACCTGCGCTCTCCACGAGCGTCACGCGATGCCCCTCGGCCTCGAGCCGCTCGACCGTCGCGGCGTGGCTATCGGGGTCGCTGTCGGCGATCAGCACGTCGACAGCGCCGGTCTGCCGCCGGCGGGCCTGGGCGACAGGCTGGGCCACGAACGTCCCCGCTCCGACGCGGACTGACACCAGCCCCTCGTGGGCGAGCCGCTGGACGGCGAGCCGCACGGTGACCGATGAAACGCCCAGCTCGCGAGCCAGTGTCGGGTACGACGGAAGCCGCTGCCCGACGCTCAGCTCGCCATCAAGAATCCTGAGCCGCAGCAGCTCGTAGGCGCGCTCGACCTGATACCCACCGGCTCTCAGCACACAGAACTCTCAGAGCCATCGACGAGGGTCGACTTTACGCGTGGCTGGAATGCCGTCATCATAAGGATTTCCTACGCGCACGTCCAGCATGACAGCCCGATAGCTCAATAGCGTTAATCTGACTGGGACCCACCCGCGTTACGGATCTTGACAAAGTTTGACATATAGCAGTCTACTTGTCTACCTGATAGCATTGTTCGGTCCTTGTGAGCAGGGGGTCGGGTCGGGCGCTCCGGAGGTGCACGGTGGCCACCAAGCTTTTCGACAGCACGGCGATTCGGGACACGGAGGAGGCCCTCAACTTCATCGAGAATGTGCTCGAGTCATCCACCGAGTACTCGATGATCCACAAAGACCTGAGCGGCACGATCCTGCTTTGGAACGAGGGCGCCCGCCGAATCTACGGCTACGAGCCGGACGAGGTCATCGGCCGCGCCAACTCGGACATCCTGCACGTCCCCGAGGACGTCATGGCCGGCAGGCCGCGCGAGATCATGGAGGCCGCCCTCCGCGACGGGAAGTGGGAAGGCACCCTCAATCGCATGCGCAAGAACGGGCAACGGTTCACTGCCCGCGTCGTGCTCACGCCCCGTCGCGACCAGACCGGCGTCCCGATCGGCTTCCTCCTGATCTCCAAGGACGTCTCGAACGAGATCCAGCTGACCGAGGAGCTCCGGGCGGCGCAGTTCTACACCCGTTCCCTGATCGAGTCTCACATCGACGCGCTGATGACGACAGACCCGCTGGGCATCATCACCGACGTCAACCGCCAGATGTGCGAGATGACCGGCTACGAGCGGGAGACCCTCATCGGCACCCCGTTCAAGACCTACTTCACCGAGCCGGATAGGGCCGAAGACGGCATTCGCCAGGTTCTCGCCGACGAGCGCGTGAGCAACTTCGAGCTCGTCATGCGATCGCGCGACGGGCATGAAACGGTGGTCTCCTACAACGCCGCCGTGTTCCGCGACGCGGATGGCCGTCTCAAGGGCGTCTTCGCCGCCGCCCGGGAGATCACCGATCAGAAGCAGCTGGAGGAGAACCTTCGTCAGGTCCAGAACTACACCCGCGGTCTGATCGAGGCGTCGGTCGACGCGCTCCTCACGGTGGATCCCCAGTTTCAGATCACGGACGTCAACGAGCAAACCGTGCGCATCACGGGCTACAGCCGCGACGAGCTCATCGGCAGCTACTTCCCGGACTTCTTCACCGATGCCGAGGCTGCGACGGCTGGCGTCCGCCAGACCCTCGAAGAGGGGTTCGTCACCAACTACGTGCTGGTGCTGCGGGCCAAGTCCGGCGCGGAGAGCGCGGTTTCGTTCAACGCCTCGGTGTTTAAGGACCCGGACGGCGCCGTCCGCGGCATCTTCGCGTCCGCCCGCGACATCACCCAGCAGATGCGCCTCGAGGAGGAGCTGCGCCAGGCCCAGAACTACACGCGCGGGCTGATCGAGTCCTCGGTCGACCCGATGATCACCGTCGACCAGGACCTCATGATCACCGACGTCAACGAGCAGATGGTCAAGCTGACGGAGGTGCCCAAACAGAACCTCATCGGCAGCCGGTTCGACTCCTACTTTACGGAGCCGGCGTATGCCGCCGCCGGCGTCCGCCAGACCTTGAATCAGGGCTTCGTCACCAACTACGAGCTGACCCTCCGCACCCACGGCGGGCGGGAGGTCCTGGTGTCGTTCAACGCCTCGATCTTCCGCGATCCAGAGGGGAACGTCCGCGGCATCTTCGCCGTGGCGCGCGACGTCACCGACCAGCGCGGCCTCGAGGAGCAGCTCCGCGAGTCGGAGAACTACAGCCGCGGCTTGATCGAAGCGTCCGTGGATGCGCTCGTCACCGTCAACCCGGAGCGGATCATCACCGACGTGAACGAGCAGATGGTGCGATTGACGGGCTACAACCGCCAGCAGCTGATCGGCAGCCCGTTCGCCGGCTACTTCACCGATCCCGTACGAGCCGAGGCCGGGGTGCGGGAGACGTTCGAGAACGGCGTGGTCACCAACTACGAGCTCGTGCTGCGCTCCCGGGCCGGCGCGGAGCTGGCCGTCTCGTTCAACGCCTCGGTTTTCCGCGACATCAGCGGCGCCGTCGCCGGCATCTTCGCGGCCGCCCGCGACATCACCGACCAGAAGCGCCTGGAGCAGGAGCTGCGCGAGCAGCAGGCCTACAACCGCGGTCTCATCGAGTCGAACATCGACGCCCTGATGACGACGGACACGCTCGGCATCATCACCGACGTCAACCGCCAGATGTGCGCGGTCACCGGGCGTGAGCGCGAGGAGCTGGTCGGCACCCCGTTCAAAGAGTACTTCACCGACCCCCAGCGAGCCGAGGACGGCATTCGCCGCGTGCTGACCGAGGGCCGGGTCACGAACTACGAGCTCACGATCGCCGCGGCGGATGGCAAGCAGACCGTCGTCTCCTACAACGCGACGACCTTCACCGGCGAGGATGGCCGGCTGCGTGGCGTGTTCGCCGCCGCCCGCGACATTACGGACCAGAAGCGGCTGGAGCAGCAGCTGCGGGAGCAGCAGGCCTACAACCGCGGCCTCATCGAGTCGTCCGTCGACGCCATGCTCACGGTCGACCCCGACCTGACCATCACCGACGTCAACGAGCAGATGGTCCGCCTGACCGGATACGCCCGCGAGCAGCTCGTCGGCAGCCCCTTCCCGGACTACTTCACCGACGCGGCCAACGCCCGCGCCGGCGTCCGGCGCACCCTGGACGAGGGGTTCGTCACCAACTACGAGCTGCTCCTGCGGTCGCGCCACCGGCGCGAGATCCTGGTCTCGTTCAACGCCTCGATCTTCCGCGACCCCGAGGGCGACATCCGCGGCATCTTCGCCGTCGCCCGCGACGTCACCGAGCAGCGGCGGCTGGAGGAGCAGCTCCGTGAGTCGGAGAACTACAACCGCGGCCTCATCGAGTCCAGCGTGGACGCGCTGGTCACGGTCGATCCCGATGGCGTCGTGACCGACGTCAACGAGCAGATGGTCAATCTCACCGGGTACACGCGCGAGGATCTGATCGGCAGCTCGTTCAAGGAGTACTTCACGGAGCCCGACCGCGCCATCGCCGGCGTCCGTCAGACGCTGGCCGAAGGGTCGGTCACCAACTACGAGCTCGTGCTCCAGTCCCGCAGCGGCCGCCGAACGGTGGTCTCGTTCAACGCGGGCACATTCCAGGACACGGAGGGCCAGATCGCCGGCATCCTGGCCGCCGCCCGCGACATCACCGAACAGAAGCGGCTCGAGCAGGAGCTGCGCGAGCAGCAGGCGTACAACCGGAGCCTCATCGAGTCGAGCGTGGACGCGCTCATGACCGTCGATCCGGACGGCGTCATCACCGACGTCAACGAGCAGACGGTTCGGCTGATGGGGTTCACTCGGAAGCAGTTGATCGGCAGCCGCTTCTTCAGCTATTTCGCGGAGCCGGATCTCGCCCAGGCGGGCGTCTCGCTCACGTTCGCGCAGGGGGTCGTGACTAACTACGAGCTTGTCGTCCGCACCAAGTCGGGCCGCAAGATTCCCGTCTCGTTCAACGCGGCGGTGTTCCGCGACACCGTCGGCACCGTGGCCGGGATCCTCGCCGCCGCCCGCGACAGCACCCTCCAGAAGCGGATCGAGGAGGAGCTGCGCGAGCAGCAAACCTACACCCGCGGCCTCATCGAGTCGAACATCGACGCGCTGATGACCACCGATACGCTCGGCATCATCACGGACGTCAACCGCCAGATGTGCGCGGTGACCGGCCGCGAGCGCGAGGATCTGATCGGAACGCCCTTCAAGAACTACTTCACCGATCCCAGGCGGGCCGAGGACGGCATTCGCCGGGTGCTCACCGAGGAGCGGGTCACCAACTACGAGCTCACGATTCGCGCCGCCGACGGCAAGGAGACCGTCGTCTCCTACAACGCCACAACCTTTACCGGCGCCGACGGGCGGCTGCGGGGGGTGTTCGCGGCCGCCCGCGATATCACGGACCAAAAGCGGCTGGAAGAGCAGATCCGCGAGCAGAACCGCGAGCTGATGGAGACCACGTCGTTCATGAACAACGTGCTAGAGAGCTCGACGGAGTACTCCATCGTCGCGATGGACCTCGAGGGCCAGATTCTGGCCTGGAACGAGGGGGCCCGCCGGAACTACGGCTATACGGCCGAGGAGATGGTGGGTCGCCGGAAGGCGCAGCTCCTGCACGTGCCCGAGGATGTGGAGTCCGGCCGCGTTGCCGCGATCCTGCAGACCGCTATGAGCACCGGTAAGGCCGAGGGCGTCTTCGAGCGGGTGCGCAAGAGTGGCGACCGGTTCACCGCCTCGGTCGCGATCACGCTGCGGCGCGACTCGACGGGCGTGCCCATCGGGTACGTCCTCATCTCCAAGGACATTACTGAGCAGAAGCAGCTCGAGGAGCAGCTCCAGCGGAAGAATGAGGAGCTCGAGGAGCAGTACCGACGCGTGCAGGAAGCCAACCGCCTCAAGAGCGAGTTCCTCGCGAACATGAGCCACGAGCTCAGGACACCGCTCAACGGGATCATCGGATTCGCGCAGCTCATGCACGACGGAAGGGTGGGCCCGGTCTCAGACGAGCACAAGGAGTACCTGGGCGACATCCTGACGAGCTCGCGCCACCTGCTCCAGCTCATCAACGACGTGCTCGATCTGGCCAAAGTGGAATCGGGGCGCATGGACTTCAACCCCGAGCCGGTCCAGGTCGATCAGATCGTCGCCGAGGTGCGCGACGTCCTGCGCACGCTGGCCGCCAGTAAGCTAATCCAGATCGCGGTCGAGGTCGACCCGAGCGTGCTGTCCGTCGTCGCCGATCCGGCTCGGCTCAAGCAGATCCTCTACAACTACCTCTCCAATGCGCTCAAGTTCACCCCCAATGAGGGCAGCGTCGCCGTGCGCGTCGTCCCGCAGGGCCCCGACTGGTATCGGATCGAGGTGCAGGACAGCGGCATCGGGATCGCCGCCGAGGAGATGAACCGCCTCTTCGTGGAGTTCCAGCAGCTCGATGCCAGCATCGCCAAGAAGTACCAGGGCACCGGCCTGGGCCTGGCGCTCACCAAGCGCATGGTCGAGGCGCAGGGCGGTGAGGTTGGCGTGGTCAGCGCCCCGGGCAACGGCAGCACCTTCTCTGCCGTGCTACCGCGCGTGATGCGGCGGCTGGATGAGGAGAATCTGGCCCGCCCGCCGACCCCTACCTCCGCAGTGGCGGGCCCCAATATCCTGGTCATCGATGACAACCCGACCGACCGGGAGTGGCTGGGCCGCATCCTGGGCGAGGCAGGATACGCCGTCACCTACGCCGCGACCGCCGCGGAGGCGATCTCCCACTGCCAGCGGCGCGTGTTCGACGCCATCACCCTCGATCTGCTCCTGCCCGACCTGCCCGGATCCCGGGTGTTGCAGGAGATCCGCACCCGGACCAACAACGCGGAGACGCCGGTCGTCGTCGTGACCGTCATCGCCCAGGCTGATCTCGGGCTGGGCTTCGCGATCCACGACTATCTGCTCAAGCCCGTGAAGAGCGAAGAGCTGCTGGCGGCCATCGGCCGCAGCGGCGCCCAGCCGAACGGATCAGCCTCGATCCTGGTGATCGACGACGACCAGTCGGTGCGGGATGTGCTTCGGGAGGTGCTGGCCGACCACGGGTTCGATCCGGTGTGCGTCGCCGATGGGAAGGCCGGCCTGGAAGCGATCAAGGGAAAAGCGCCCGCGGCCATCGTCCTCGACCTGCTCATGCCCAACATGGATGGCTTCGAGTTTCTGTATGCCCTGCGCCGGAGCCCGGCCGGCCGCCGGGTGCCGGTCATCATCCTGACCAGCAAGGACCTGACCACCGCGGACCGCCGCCAGCTCCAGATGTCCGCGCAGGGGATTGTCCTGAAAGGCGAAGAGGCCACCGAGCGGCTGCTCGCCGAGATCAAAAACTGGGTTCCGCAGCGTTCGACGCGCGCGGCCGGCTCTGCGCCGAAGACCGCCGCTCCTCGGCGACGCGCCGCGGACGCGGCGCTGAAGGAGAACGGATCATAATGACGGGCGGGCGCGTTCTCATCGTCGACGACAACGCCGTGAACCTCAAGCTCGCGCAGGTCACGCTCCGGGTCGAGGGCTACGACGTACGCGTCGCCGCCGACGCGGTCGAGGCTCTCGCGACGATCGGCAGCTTCAGTCCCCAGCTGATCCTCATGGACATCCAGCTCCCCGGCATCGATGGCCTCGAGCTCACCCGCCGTCTCAAAGCCGACCAGGTCACGCATGACATCATCATCCTCGCTCTCACCGCGTACGCCATGAAGGGCGACGAGGAGCGGATGCTGGCGGCCGGCTGCGACGGTTACATCCCCAAGCCGATCGACACGCAGACGCTCCCGGCCATCGTGGCCGGATACCTCAACGGCTCGAGGAGCTGACGATGGACCGATCGGCCGGCCAGCGGGAGATGTCTCCAGAATTCGATCCAGAGGTAAGCCACCAACTGCTGGAGTCGGCGCCGGACGGGCTGGTGATCGTCGATCAGCGGGGGTGGATCGTGTACGTCAACAAGCAGACCGAGACCCTCTTCGGCTACGAGCCGGGCCAGCTTCTGGGTCAGGCGGTCGAGACCCTCGCGCCGGAGCGGCGCCGGGCCACGCACGCAGGCTACCGTGACGGCTTCCTCGCCAATTCCGCCGTGAGGCCGATGGGCGCCGGCCGGGGGCTCTCTGGTCGGCGACGAGACGGCACCGAGTTTCCGGTCGAGATCAGCCTCAGCCCCGTTCAAACGCCCGACGGCGTGCTGGCCATGGGCGCCATCCGCGACATCGTGCGAACGATCGCGCCGGAGAAGCCGCTGCAGATCGATGCGCAGGTCGACCCGTCCGTCCGGTCCGTGGTCACCAACGCGTCCAGGCTCAAGCAGATTCTCTACAACTACCTCTCCAACGCGATCAAGTTCACGCCCGACAACGGGCAGGTCATCGTCCGGGCGGGGTCACAGGACGCCGACTGGTACCGCATCGAGGTGGAAGACACCGGTATCCGCATCCAGACGGGGGAGCGCGGACGCCTGTTCGTCGGGCATCAGCAGCGCGACTCCGGGACAGGCAAGCAATACCTGGGCACCGGGGGTGGGGCTCGCGTTCACCAAGCGGATGGTCGAGGCCCAGGGCGGCGAAGTCGGCGTCACCGGCACGTCCGGCGTCGGCAGCGTCTTTTACGCGACGCTCCCGCGGGTGATGCGACCGGTCGGACATCGAGCAGCATGAGCGGCGATCGGTCAGCTGGCGGACGCAATGCCGGATAGCCCGCCCGCATCCTTCCCACGAAGCCCAGACTCCCTGCGCCGCGCATCCTGAGGGGGGACTTCACCATGGCACGACCGACCATCCTGGCGATCGACGACAACGCCATCACCCGCAAGCTCACCCGCGTCGCGCTCAACGTCGAAGGATACGACGTCGTCGAGGCCGAGGACGGGCGGTCGGGTCTCGAGGCCCTGGAGCAGCGCCGGCCGGACCTGGTGCTCCAGGACATGGTCCTGCCCGACATCGGCGGCATCGAGCTGGTGCGCGCGATCCGTGCGCGCCCGGCCGGGGCGAACATCCCGGTGATCGCGATGTCGGGCTTTCTCTCCGAGATGGAGCTCGCCCAGCGCCTCAAGGCCGGATTTACCGACTTCCTGTTCAAGCCGGTGGAGCCGTCCCATCTGGTGATGACGGTCCGCAGCTACATCCACGCTCGGCCACCGGTCACCACCCCTCCGACCACGACGCGTCGCGTCCTGGTCGTGGACGACGATCCGGTGCAACTGAAGCTGGCCACCTTGCGGCTCAAGCACGAGGGCTACGACGTGTCCGCCGCCGCCGATGGGCAGGAGGCGCTGGCGCTCATCCGTCAGTCCCCCCCGGATCTCGTGCTCGCCGACGTGCTCATGCCCGGGATGGACGGGTTCAGGCTCTGCCGCGAGATCAAGCACGATCCGTCGATCGCGGACACCGCCGTCCTGTTGAACTCCAGCGCGTTCACCGACGAAGCCGATCGCGAGCTCGGCCTCGCGGTCGGCGCCGAAGACCTGCTGCTGCGGACGCCCGATTGGGCCGAGATCCTGGCCGCCGTCCAGCGGGTGCTCGGAGGATCCAGGCGGGCGCCGAGCGCCGAACCCGGAGATCTCCCCGACACGCCGTACCTGGAGCGCATCGTGCGCCAGCTCGAGCGCCTGGCCGAGCAGAACATGAGCCACGTGCGCCGGATCGCGCGCCTCCAGACCGAGCTTGGCATCCTGACCGGCATTTCCGACCTCACCATGCAGCGGATGCCGGCCGCCGACGTCCTCGGGGATCTACTGGGCCGCTGCCTGGACGGGACCGGCCTCTCCACGGGCTGGATCTGCCTGCTCGACGAGTCGGGGGAGCCGGAGCTGGTCGCCCAGCTCGGGCAGGATGTCCCCGCGGATGACCCGAAAGCCTGGCAGGCGCTGATTCGCCACGCCGCGCGGGTGAACGGACCGTCCATTCTCGGCCCGAGCACGGCTCGCGGCGGCTCTGCGCTGCCGCTCGCGACGGGCGCCTCGGCCATCGTGGTCCCCTTGCAGGTCGAGCATGTCGTGGTAGGCGCCATGCTGCTCTCCGCCGGGACCGGCAGGCTTACCGACGCCTGGCTTCCGTTCGCGGCGGCGATCGGCAACCACATGAGCGCGGCTGTGGCGCTGGCCCGGGGGCGCGAGCAGTTGCACCGCAGCGAACTGCGCTACCGGTCCCTCGCTGACGCCATCCCCGTCGGCGTGTTCGAGCTGGCCGACGACCTGTCGTGCGTCTATGTGAATCGAACGTTCGAGGAGATGTCTGGGCTCCTCGGCCCCGGCTGGCGCTCGCTCATCCAGCCCGACGACATGCCCGGGATCGTGCAGTTCCTGCGGACGGCACGCGACGACGACCATCCGTACGAGTTTCCCATCAAGGGGCCGGACGGCGAGATTCGCTGGGTCCAGGCGCGGGCCCACCGGCACATGACCACCGAGGAGGCCGCCATCGTCGGAACGGTGGCCGACATCACTGATCAGAAGCGGGCCGAGATCGCCCTCCGCGACAGCGAGGAAGTCCACCGGGCGGTGGTGGAGAACCTGGCCGAGGGCGTGTCCGTCAATGTCGGCGGCATCCGCACGTTCGTCAACCGCGCCTATCTGGAGATCCACGGCCTGCAGGACGAAGCCGAGGCGCTGAATCGGCCCTTCGACGACCGCGTCGTCGAAGAAGACAGGGAGCGGATCCGGGGCCTCCTGGATGCGCAGCTCCGGGGCGAGCGCGTGGCCACAACCCAGCAGTTCCGAGTCCGGCGCGCGGACGGCCAGGTCCGCACCGTCGAGGGATCCAGGACGTCAATCACGTTGCAGGGCACGCCGGCGATGGTCACCGTTCTCCGCGACCTCACCGATCAGCACGTGGCGGAGATGGCGCTGCGCCAGGCGCAGAAGATGGAGGCGATCGGGCTGCTCGCCGGCGGCATCGCCCACGACTTCAACAACCTGCTCACGGCGATCCTCGGCTTCACGGATCTCATGCTCGCCCACCTGCCGGACGACTCGCCGGCCCGCTTGTTCGCGGATGAGGTGCTCTCCGCCGGCGAGCGCGCCTCGAACCTGACCCGCCAGCTGCTCACCTTCAGCCGCCAGCAGGTGCTGCAGCCCGAGGTGCTCGACCTGAACGGCATCGTGACCGAGATGGACAAGCTGTTGCGGCGCGTGATCGGCGAGAACATCGACCTCGCCACGATCCTGCAGCGCGATCTCTCCCCGGTGAAGGTCGATCGCGGCCAGATGGACCAGGTGATCATGAACCTCGCCGTCAACGCGCGCGATGCGATGCCCGGCGGCGGCAAGCTCACGATCGAGACCGCGGCCGTCGATCTGGACGAGACATACCTGCGGAGCCACGGACGTGGTCAGCTCGGGGTGCAGCCGGGCCGCTACGTGATGCTCGCCGTGAGCGACAGTGGCGTGGGGATGGACGCGGAGACGCAGGCGCGCATCTTCGACCCGTTCTTCACCACGAAAGACGCGGGCAAGGGCACCGGTCTCGGCCTCTCGACGGTGTACGGCATCGTCCAGCAGAGCGGCGGCAGCATCACCGTCTACAGCGAGCCCGGCGTCGGTACCACGTTCAAGATCTACCTGCCGGTCGTCGACGAGGCGCCGGTGGGTATGGCGTCGCGGATCGGCCCCCTAGCTCGAGGCTCCGAGACGCTCCTCCTTGTGGAGGACGAGCCCGGCGTGCGGGCGCTCCTGAAGTCGGTGGTGCGAACGTCAGGCTATCAGGTGCTGGAAGCGCAGACCGGCGAGGAGGCGCTGACCCTCGCCGGCGCCCACGCCGGCCGCATCGACCTCCTGATGACCGACCTGGTCCTGCCGGGCATGACCGGGCGGGAGCTTTCGGACCAGCTCGCCGCGGCCCGTCCCGGGCTGAAGGTGCTGTTCCTCTCCGGCTACACGAGCGACGTGGCCGTCCGCCAGGGCGTTCTCAACGCGAAGATGCCCTTCCTCCAAAAGCCGTTCACCGCGGCGCTTCTTTCCCGCAAGGTCCGCGAGGTGCTGGACTCCGGCGCGTAGCGGCGGCCAGAAAAGATCGGCCACCTGGCCGATTCCCCGAGAGCCCTCCCGACCGCACCATGTACGTGACAGCCGAGCGAGCGGTCACGTAGCATCGGGAGGTGCATTCATGATCAGCCAGCAGTCCACTTCAAGGACGTTCAGCGCCGCGTGGGCGCGCTCGGTCGAGCGCGAGCGGGTGCGCCACTTCGAGGGGCTCCCATCGGAGCCGCCCGCCGAGCTCGTGCTCCGGGCGCGGCAGCTACGGGCCAAGCGCGAGTCTGCCCGTTTCCAGCGGCTCGTCGTCTTCGAGCTCGCGATGCTGACGGCAGTCACGCTCACCGTGACGCGCGTGATCCAGCTCGTGGCGAGCGCGCTTCCATTTTGAGCATCAGGGATGGGAGGCCCGTCTGAGCATCAGGAAGCAGGGCCCGGCTCCGCCGCGTTGAGGCCGAGTTGGACGGCGCGCACCGCCGCCTGCGTGCGATCCGAGACCCCGAGCTTCGAGATGATCCGCTCCACGTGGCTCTTCACGGTGGCGCGGGTTATCGCGAGCGCCCCGGCGATCTCCCCGTTGGTCTTCCCCTCTACGATACAGCCCAGCACCTCCAGCTCACGAGCGCTGAGCGAGCCGGCTATCGGCCCGGCAGCCTTTGGTTCTCCGGCGATCCGCTGGACCAGGCGGGCCATCAAGCCCGGATCCAGCAGCGACTCGCCCCCCAGCACCCGACGAATCCCCCCGACGATCTCGCTCTTCGAGCTGCCCTTCAGCAGGTAACCTGCCGCCCCGGCCTGGACCGCCGCCAGCAGATAGTCCGGGTCCTCGTGCATGGTGAGGATCACCACGCTCGTCGCCGGCTGCGCCTCTTTGATGCGGCGTGTGGCTTCGAGCCCATCCATCTCCGGCATTCGGATGTCCATCAACACGAGGTCCGGCTTCACGAGTGCGGCCCGCGTGATCGCCTCTCGCCCGGTCGCCGCCTCCGCTGCGATCTCTAGATCGCGCTGACCCGCGAGCAGGCTGATCACCCCGGCGCGCGCAAGCTCGTGATCGTCGACCACCATGATCTTCCATGAGCGCCCGGAGCCCCGCGAGTCGGCGCCTGAGGTCGGCAGTCCTGTCATGTCACCTCCGGCGGCAGCGGAATGCTGGCGATCACCCGGGTGCCGCGGCCGCGGCTGCTGGTGATCGACAGCTCGCCCCGCAGCATCGCGACGCGTTCCCGCATTCCGGCCAGGCCGACGCGCTCGCCTGGCCCTGCCGCCTCGCGTACCGCGGACACCGCGAAGCCATCGCCCCAATCGCGCACGTCGAGCTCCACCGCGCTCTCCGCGCGCCGCAGCGAGACGCGGACCTTTCGCGTATTGGCGTGGCGGCGCGCGTTGGAGAGCGCCTCCTGCGCGACGCGGAAGAGCGAGGTCTCGACCGTGGCGGGAAGGCGGCCGCCGCCTGTCTGGTCGACGAGCTCGACCGACCAGCCGTTGTTGCGCAGGGCGTCGACCTCCAGCCGCACGGCCGCGACGAGCCCGAAATCGTCCAGGGCGGTGGGCCGCAGGCCGGCGATCAGCCCGCGCGCCTCGCTGACGGTCCGCCGGGCCAGCGCCGCCGCCTGGTCCAGCTCCTGGCGCGCAGCCGGCGAGCGGCCGCGATAGCGTGAGGCGAACGCCTCCAGGTGCTGCTGGGCGGCCGCGGCGACCTGGGCGAACCCATCGTGGATCTCATACGCGACGCGCCTGCGCTCCTCTTCCTGGGCGACCAGCAGCCGCTCCAGCAGTTGCTGGCGCTCCGCCTCGGCCTTCCTGCGGAGGGAGACGTCGCGCAGGATCACCGCGTACGTGCCGTCCTCGCCGTACGCGACGGACAGCTCGGCGGGAAACGCAGCCCCGTCGCGGCGATGGGCGAGCAACTCCCGATGGAGGGAGGCGCCGCCTTCGGAGCCGGCGCGGCCGTCGCTTCCCGGGGGCGGCACCGCCAGCGGGGTTGCCAGGAGGAGCCCGAGCGGCTTGCCCGCGACCTCGTCGGGCGCGTAGCCAAATATGCGCTCGGCGCCGCGATTGAAGCGGGCGATTATCCCGTCTGCGGCGACCAGGATGATCGCCTCGGGCGCCGTATCCAGGATGAGGCCGAGTCGCGCTTCGCCCGCCTCACGCTCCTGGAGGCGCGCGGCCCGGGCACGCGTGTCTTCGAGCTCGCGATGGAGCGCGGTGAGTCTGGTCAGCGTCTGCGCGCGACCCAGCAGCTCGGCGGGGTCGAACGGCTTGGTCAGGAAGTCGTCGGCTCCAAGCTCCAGCGCACGGAGCCGGTCGGCGCGCTCGGTCGATGCCGTCAGAATGACCACCGGTATCGCGCGGGTTGAATCCTGGCTCTTGAGGGCGCCGACCGTCTGGAACCCGTCCATGATCGGCATGGAAAGGTCGAGGAAGATCAGGTCAGGCTGGAGGGACACCGCGGTCTGAATCCCCTCGACCCCATCCGAGGCCGCCGCGATGCGGTAACCGGCGAGCTCCAGCTCGAGGCGGATCAGCTTGACATTGCTCGGGTCGTCGTCCACGACGAGGACGAGCGGCGCCCGTCGTTGAGCGGATCCTTCTTCGTCCATCCGCGGCAGCCCCACGCGCTCGCGGAGCCCCGCGCTGTCCGATGGCGGAACGCCGCAATGGGGCTCTCACGAGACCGAACGGGATGATCCTACCACGGGCGGTGCTACCCGTCTTGCGAGATCAGGCGAGGGCTGCGAGCGGCGCTTCGTGACGACGGCCGTGCGGAGCGGCGGCGTCGAGCGCATCGCGCACCTTGTGGAGAAGCAGCGGCGGGAGTTGACGTGATGTCTCGAGGTTCAGAAGAAATGCGGAAGGTTCTCGGTGCCAATCCGCCGGTGCCTGTCCGGACCCAACCCCACGGGCCTTTTGGCGTGCTTCAACTCCAGGGAGAAATCGCCGAATGCCTCCAAACGAGCGCCACGCCAGGACGACCATCGGACCCAGCGTGGACATTTCGTCGATTGGTGGGATTCCGGCCACAGACGTGGCATGCCTTGGCCGAGATGGCCGCCAGGCTAAGCACGCCCCGGCGGCGGGTGTGCCCCGGGCAACTGGCAGCGAGCCTGATTGAGGACAGCGTCACAAAACGCTCCTCGCCATCCGGACGCTTCTCCGAACCCCTATCCCGCACGATCGCCTCATCAGGTGCGAGCCATTCGGATTCCGTGGCTTCGTCCCAGCCTTCGCAAAATTTGCCGCTTGTCGGCCAGTCGTTTAGCGAACCGACATCAGAGGCGCGGCCGGAAGTTTGTCGGTCATCCTGAAGTCAAGCGAAGCATCCCGTTCGTCGCCGTGATCCATCCGCGGAGTCTTCGCCGGCGGGCACAGAACGTCAGTTTCCATCCGGCCTTCTACGAGGTGGTCAGCGGCTCGATCGCCCGGAAATACTTGCCGCGGAAGAATAGCAACGGCTGCGCATCCGTCGCATCGAGATCGACGGCTTCGCCGATGAAGATCCGATGAGTCCCAAAGTCCATCGAGTCGACGACGCGGCAGTCCAGGTAGGCGAGGGCGCCGTCGAGAATCGGCGCCCCGGTCTTTCCGATTCGATGCGGAACCCCGATCAAGGCGGCCTCGGGCGTGTCCGGCTTCGCGCAGCCCCGGGAAAGGGCTTCCTGGTGCTCCGCCAGAATGTTGACGCAGAAGACCTGCCCGGCGTCGAGAAGGCCGAAGGTGATCGCCTCGCGATTGACGCAAACGAGGACGGAAAGGGGATCGAGGGACACCGAGGCGACCGAATTCGCCGTCATCCCCCGCACCTCTCCCGCGTGAGCCGTCGTCACGATCGTGACCCCCGTGGCAAACGTTCCCATAACGCGGCGAAACTCATCCTTTGTTGGCGACACATTCAGTTCCTTTACGGCTTATTCCCATGGAGCGCCGCGTAGACGCGCTCCGCGGTGATGGGCATGGTGCGAACGCGTACACCCACCGCGTCCTCGACGGCGTTGGCGATGGCTGGGGCAACAGCGTTATTGGTCAGCTCGCCTGCGGCCTTGGCGCCAAAGGGACCGGGGCCTGATGCGCTCGGCAGCATCACGACGCGGAGCGGTGGAACATCCATGTGCGTGGGCAGCTTGTAGTCACCGAGGGTCAGGGTGCTCACGCGGCCGTCCGCGAACTCCAGCTCTTCCATGACGGCGTTGCCGAGCCCGAAGACGAATCCGCCTTCGAGCTGCCCCGAGTGCGCGATGGGGTTGATGACCGTTCCGACGTCGACCACTTCGAGCGCTTCGACCGGGCGCACCTGGCCCGTGTCGGGGTCGACTTCGACCTCGATCATGTAGGCGCAATAGTTGGCGATGCCCTCGTCTTCCTCGACGTGCTCTGCGCTGTCATACGCGCCGAAACCCTCGACGGTGCCGCCGCGAAGGATTCGTGCCACGACCTCCTCGTACGCGGCAGACTCGCCGGAGCCATCGGTGGTGATGAAGCGGTCGTCGCGCAGCTGGACCGCGGCAGCAGGCCAGCCCATGACCTCCGCGGCCAGCTCCTCCAGCTTATTCTTGAGGTCCGTCGCGCCGGCAATCGTTGCCTGCCCCAGAACGCGCGTCAGCCGGCTTCCGCCGGGCCCCGGGTTGAGCGGCGCTTCCGCGGTCGTACCGTAGCGCGCGATCACGCGATCAGGCGAGACCGACAGGACCGCGGCGCTGACCCTGCGCACCAGCGTGGCGGAGCCACCGCCCTGATCCGGGGCGCCGTGGATCGCCTCGATCATTCCGTCGGGACGGAGGCGGATCAAGATTTCCGCGCGTCCCGCGCCGACGTCCCGGGAGCGCAGCGAGATTCCTCTGCCGTGGTTGGCGGGAAGCGGGTGTGTCTTCCAGCCCGACTCGCGCTTCAGCGCCTCCAAGACCTCTACGGCCTGCGGGTTTTGGACCCGCTCGCCGGTCGGTCCGGTCCTGCCTTCGCGCACAGCGTTCAGGATTCGAAAATCCAGCGGGTCCATCCCCAGCTCGCGGGCGATGTGATCGATGTGGGACTCGCCGACGAACCCGGTGTGCGCCGCGCCGGGGGCGCGCATTTGACCGCCCGGGACCTTGTTGGTGTAGACCATGAAGGTCTCTAGCCGTGCGTGAGGCACGGCATAGACCTCGAGGGCGCTCCAGCCATCGAGGATGGGGCCGGGAAGGGGCCGTGCCCCCGCATACGCGCCGTCGTCGTAGTAGACGCGCGACTCGTGCGCCAGGATTCGGCCGTCCTTGCCGACCGCCGTGCGCAGATGGAATTTTGCGCCGTGTCGCGGAGCGGCGGACTCCAGCTCTTCGGCGTAACTCATGACCGACTTGATCGGTCGCCCGGTCGCCGCGGCCAGGAAGTAGCAGGGGAACTCTTCGATCGAATGCCCCTTTCCGCCGAAGTCACCGCCGATGAACATCGAGTCCACAACGATGCGCTCCGCCGGCAATCCGGTCACGATTGCCATCTGGTGCTGGATCACGAATGGGGCCTTGTTGGTCGAATGGATGTGAACGATTCCGGCCGGGTCGATCCAGACGACGCACGCGCGCGGCTCGATGTAGCCCTGGTGTTGCCGAGCGGCGAGGAACGTGTCTTCCACCACGACATCGGCTTCCGCAAAGATCCGATCGAGGTCGGAATCGTCCTTGGTAATGAGGCGGTACCCCTGGAGATTGGGATGCGGCACGGGCGGCCGTTTGCCAGGCTCGTACCGGTACTCGGCGGCAGCCGGATGGATGATTGGGGCGCCCTCGGCGAGCGCCTCCTCCGCGTCGAAGACCGCGGGAATCTCCTCATATTCGACCTGGATGAGCCTCACGGCCTCTTCCGCGATCTGAGGCGATTCCGCCGCCACCGCCGCAACCCGCTCGCCGATGTAGCGGACCTTCTCGTAGGCCAGGATTGGCCAGTCCCAGAGCACTTTGCCCACGCGCTTTGGTCCGACGTCCGCGCCGGTAATGACCGCGTGTACGCCCGGCAGTGCACGCGCGGCTGAGGTATCGATGGATCGGATGAGCGCATGGGCGTGGGGGCTTCGCAGGAATTTCGCCCACAACATCCCGGGGAGCTGAATATCAGCAGCGTAGCGCGCCCGGCCGGCGACCTTGAGCGGTCCTTCCACGCGATACTCGGGCTCCGCAAGCGCGGCCGCGATGTCGGCTGGGACAGCCGTGCGAGGTCTGTGGTCACCATCCCCTTGAGACAGGGCTTCGCGCATGATCACTCCTCTCCACCAACAACGCGATTCCGAAAGCCGGTGACACGGGGTTCTGGTTCGCCCGGGACCGAGTTAGGCGGCAGTCGGCGGGAATTCGGCCTCAATCCAACGCTCAGGCGCGCTTTTCTTGGAGCATGCGCTCGTAATTGAAGTTGGTCATCACGTCGAGTATCGATTGCCCCTGGCGGACGGCTTCGGCCATCGCCTCTTCGCGTGCGACGATGTCTTCCGCCGCGGATAGGACCGCCTCGAGGTTGTCCTGCGCGATCACCACGACACCGCTTCCGTCGGCGATGATCCAGTCGCCCGGTCTGACCTGGACGCCGCCAATCTGGACCATGACGTTCCACGCTTCCTGCTGGATGCGGCCCCGCGCGGTAATCGGAACCACGGCGCGGGTGAAGACTGGGAATCCCATCTCCCGAATCGAATCGACGTCCCGGCACGCGCCGTCGATCACCGCGCCGCTCAGGCCGCGGATCTTGGCCGCCAGCGATTGCAGATCGCCCAGACAGGAAACGTCCGGACGCCCGGAGTTGTCGATGACCAGGACTGAACCGGGATCTGCGGTGGAGATCGCGTGGATGTTGATGTGCTGGGCTGGCGGTGTGGGGCCGGCCGCTATCGCTTTGACCGTCACCGCCGGGCCCGCGACACGGGGCGCTTGCCACACGGGCCGAATTCCGTACGTGGCGCCTTTCATGTGAAGCTGGTCGAGCGCGTCTGACACCGCTCCGGTGTCCAACTTGAGCAATCGCTGCTGAGTGACCGTATCCATGCGCCAGCCCTCCGTCGTCGGCTCTATGTCGCCTGGGGAATGGATGCGGCGCGCCGTGTCGTAGCGCGCATGCCCAGCACGCAAAACACCGCGGCCATTACACCCCAAAACAGCGTGAGCCCCACGAATGATCGCAGACGAAAGTCGGAAACGAGCAACGTTGGGAGCCGAATCGGGTCCGGGCTGGCGGGAATCACCAGAAATGCGATGCCGCTGTACGCGGCGAGGAGCAGGACGGCTGCGCCCGAGGCGATCCAACCGTTCCACCGCTTCGATGCGTACGAGCCCATCACGATCGTCGCGACGGTTCCCGTCACTGACACGGCGAGCGTCGCGACGTACAGCAACTGGCGGTAACCGATTGTGGCATCCTCGCCGACGCCCGGCGGGTTGGCGGGGAACTTCAAGAATGGGAAGAGGGCGACTGCCCAGTAGCCGGCGAGCGCGATGACGAGGGCACGTCGCGTCGCGCTCGTTGTCCAGATGAGTCTCCCCAGAAGCTGGATGGCGACGGCGTACAACGCGGACCAGGTTGCGCCGTAAATGAGGAACCCAACAAAGAGACCGATCCGTTGAACGTCGCGGCTCACAACCTCGACGTGCGGCGTGGGGGCGATGCCCTCCTCGATGGCGATCGCGTGTTCGATGAGCGGCTCGGTTGCGAAGAAATGATAGGTTGCGACCGCGGCTCCAGCGATCAGCCCAGCGACAATCGCCCGAATGAGAAGTTTTCCAAACGAGATCTCAGCCAAGCCGCCTACCCGCGAACCGGCGTACGCAGGGCTAATGGCAGGGGAAGCCGGCCGCGTGCCGCGCGTCGTGGACGAACTCGTGGATCAGGTTCGTGTCGAAGGCGACATTCCCCTGCACAAGACTCAGGAGCAAACCCTGATCGAGGGCAAGCACGTACAGGGCAAAGATTCCAAGCAAGGCGGCCGGGATCAGAGCTGCGTGCGGGCGGTGAGCGGGGGCGAACACGTGCTCCATGAGCAAGCTCCCTGGCGGTTGATGTGCCGGGTCTCCCGTGGCGGCGTGAGCGGATCGGTCCGGGGTCAAGCGCTGTCGCTCGTGCTAGTAATATCGTCTGGGAGAGGGGTGCGTCAATCTCGGGCGCCGGTGCCCTGCCGCGCGGGAAGTGCTCCCAGCGGAATAGCCTGGCGAATCAGCTCCAGCTCGTCCTTTCGAACGCCGCCTAGGGCGACGAGCGCGAGGCTGTACATCACCGCTCCAGACAGCACCGCGAACCCGATTGACCCATTCCCGACGAGCCATACCACCGGCGCCATGATGCCCGCCGCGACGAGGGGTCGCCATCCCTGCCGCAGTGCGCCTTGGACTCGAATGCGGGTCCGCAGGGCGACGAGAAACAGGGTCAGCAGGAGGACCTCCGAGGCCACGGTAACGATGGCGGCGCCGACGTAGCTCCAGCGCGAGACGGCGAAAAGGTTCACCACGGCATTGAACAACGCCGCGCCGAAAAAGGCGACGGTGATGAAGCGCTGTCGGTTGGCTGCGATGAGCACATACTGCAGCAGGCTGTTTACGAACCCGAACGGTGCGTACCAGACCAGGATCCGCAGCGCGATGGCAGCGTGAGGCAGATACTGCTCGCCGGCAAACCCGCGGATCAGCGGCTCGGCGAGCAGCGTGGCGCCGACGGAGATTGGAAAGGCGATGCTCAAAAGCGCCTTCAGGGCGATCTCGACGATGCGGGACATCTCAGCCGAAGGATGCGCTGTCGGCCCGGTGGAGCCGTCGGAGATACGGGAGAGAATCGGGAAGAGGGCCAGCGTGACGTTGGCCGGGATCGTCCCGATTCCGTCGATGAATTTGTATGCGGATCCATACCACCCAAGCGCGGCGTCTCCGGCCATCGCCCGCAAGATCAACCCGTCGACGCGAAAGAAAAGCGTAGCGAGGAGATTGTTGATCATCAACGGGTATGAATCCTGGACCATGGCGCGCGCGCTGGAAAACGAAACAGTGGGGTGAGGTGTGCCGACAAGCCGAACGAAGAGCGCGGCCAGGACAGCGGCCGTGGCCAGGTTGACGCCAACCGATACGGCGCCAATCCCCACGATTCCCAGCCCAGCGGCGAGGACGACGACGCCGGACACGACCTTCATGGCGCTCGTGAAGATCGTCACCAGTGCGGGGACCTCCATGCGCTCGGCGGCGTTAAAGAGCGCGCCTGCAATCCCGGACGCGTTGGAGACCCCGATCCCGAGGGTCAGGAGAAGCAGCGTGAGGCGCACCTCGTCCGCGATCCCAATGGTGGATGCCAGTGGCCCAGCAATGAGGGCTGATATTGCCATGGCTCCAGCCCACATGGCGCCCCGAACGACCAGCGCGCCCCCGAGGTAGCGTCCGGCGGCTCCCGGATCGCGCGCAACATCTCGGGTGATCAGTACGGCCAGACCGAAGTTGATGAGAATGTCAAAATAGCCCACGACCAGGACGGCCCAGGTGTACCGCCCCACCTCGGTTGGTCCGAGGACGCGCAGCATAACAATGGCGAAACCGAAGTCGAGGCCACGGTTGATGAGGTTCGCGACGGTGGGGACCGCCGCGTTCTTGGCGATTCGCTGAGCCGCGGTTAGGCGGGTCGGCGGGATTTGACCGTGCCCGGGCGCAGAGGGACCATTTTCGACGTGTCCGTGGTCGGGGGACGCGGAATCGGCGAGGATCATTCCGGCGATGGGAAGGATCGTCCGGCCTCCTCGGACGGCGCAGGCCCGCCGCAATGTGGCGGATGGAACCGAGTATAGCAGGCTCAATCAACGGGAACGGCCGGCAATGCGGCCCGATGTGACGCTGTTGGGGTGAGATTGACCTGGTCGAGCGCAGTTGAGACGGTGATAATCCCAGGCAGGTCGACGCGTGACGTTTGCCCGATCGTGTCCACCAGGCGTGCAATAGAGATGTGATGGATAGGGCGACGAATCTCCCGCGCCACGTCGTTCGTTTCGAGCACGTGTCGAAGCGGTTTCGAATCCAGCACGAGCGTCCGCGCTCGTTCCAGGACCTCCTGGTCAGCGGCATGCGCCGCCGCGAGTCCGAGGAGTTCTGGGCGTTGCGGGACGTATCGTTCGAGGCGGAGCCCGGCGTGTCGCTCGGCGTCATCGGCGCGAACGGCTCCGGCAAGAGCACCATGCTGAAGCTTCTGACGCGCATTCTCACGCCGACGTCCGGGCGCATCGTCGTGAACGGCCGAGTCTCGGCGCTCCTGGAGCTCGGGGCGGGATTTCACCCCGAGCTATCAGGTCGGGACAACGTCTTCCTGAACGCCTCGATCCTGGGTCTGCCGCGTCGTGAGGTGGCAAATCGATTCGATGACATCGTGCGATTCGCGGGGCTGGAGCGGTTTATCGATATCCCTGTCAAGCACTACTCATCGGGCATGTATGCGCGACTGGGCTTCGCCGTCGCGATGCACGTCGATCCAGACATCTTGCTAATCGATGAGGTGCTGTCGGTAGGGGATGAGGGGTTCCAGGAGCGCTGCCTCGACGCCATTCGGACGTTTCATCGCGCCGGGAAGACGCTGATCCTCGTGAGCCACGACGTCGCGTCGATCTGCAACATCTGCACGGAGGCGATCTGGCTCGAGTCCGGGCGGATTCGCGCCCACGGGCCCCCGCGGGTCGTGGTCAGCGACTACCAGGCTGCCGCGCATGGCACTGCCGCGCCGGATCTCAAGGTCGCACCCGCGGCCGGTGCGCTCGATGACGCACCGCCCCCGAGTGAGCCGGTCCCCGACCGGTGGGGAAGCGGCGAAGTTGAGATCCTTGACGTGGAGTTTCTCGACGGCGACGGCCAACCGCGTTCGGCCTTTCGGATGGGCCAGCCTTTGGTCATCGCGTTGCGGTATCGCGCAAAGGAGCGGATCGAGGCGCCGGTCTTCGGCATCGGCCTGACCAGCGTCGATGGGGTGCACATCGCGGGCCCGAACACGCGAGTGGATGGCGCCCGCATCGACTCAATCTATGGCGATGGACGCGTGTTTTACGCGACGGATGAGCTTCCGCTCTTGCCCGGCGTCTACGCCGTATCGGCGTCGGTCTACGACGAAACGTGCACCCACGCGTACGACTTCCACGACCGACGGTACGCGCTGCGTGTTCTCGCCGATGAATCGGGGGTCCGATACGGTCTCGTCAGGATTCCGGCGCGCTGGTCCCATGTCGCCGGGGCCGAGCGCGCGGAGCGGCTGAACGCCGAGACGTTTCGTGGGGTACGCCGCGCGTGAAGCCGCAGCCTTTCTCCCTGTTCGACGCCGCACCGGATGATCTGCTGGACCTCCCGTTCGACCAGTACACGCGGCACCGAATCGTGCGCGTCGTCGCCGAATGCGTTCGGGGCGCCCAGGGAGCGCATGCGCTCCACGTTCTCGACGTCGGTGGATATCCGTGCCTCACCCCACGGTTTCTGCCGGCTGATCGAGTCCGGGTCGTCGACGTGGTGAATCCCCGCTCCGACCATCTGGCCTGGGTTGAAGGAGACTCCTGTGGCACGGAGAATCCCGGGAATGGAGCCGCCGGCGCATCAGCCGCATACATCCGCGCCGATGGGTCCTGCCTTCCCTTCAAGCCTCGCGCGTTCGATCTCGTCGTGTCCCTGGACTCGCTGGAGCACGTGCCCCCGGATCGGCGCCCTGCGTACGTAGCCGAGCTGGCGCGGGTGAGCCGTGGGTTCGTGCTCATCCTCGCTCCGTTCGCCCAGGACGAGACTGAGCTAGCCGAGCGGTTGCTCGCGGAGTTCGTTCGCGTCGTGAATCGAGAGGAGCAGCCGCAGCTTCGGGAACATCGCGCGTTCGGCTTGCCGCGACTGGACGACTGGACGCGTTTCGCGGAGGATCACGGTCTCCCTTACGTCACCTTCTGCAGCGGGTTCGTGTACAACTGGCTGCCCATGATGCTGCTCAAGCACTACGTGTCGTCGCTGCCAGACTCCGAGGCCCTCCATCGGGCGATCGATCGGTTCTATAACGTCACCCTCCAGCACTCAGACGCCAAGGCGCCCGGCTATCGACAGGGTTTGTTGATCGCGGCCGGCGGCGCCCAGAGTGTGCTTCAAGAAGCCACGAGCCGCCTGGCCCCCGGGATAGAGGCCGACCGGGATGAGGTGATCGAGCGGATGGAGCAGATCGGACTGCTCCTGAAGCTCGCCGACCTTCACGTGTCGTCTCGTCGCGACGATCGGCTGCGGGATGATCTGCTGGCAAAAGACCGACACATTCTGAACGTTGAACACGCGTTACGCGAATCCCAGGCCCGCGGCGCGGCCCTCGAGCAACAGGTCAAGGCCCTGGAACACGAGATCGCCCTGATCCGAGCAGGGCGCGCCGTGCACGCGCTCGAATCTCTCGCCAAGATTCGTCAAGGTGTATCGGCGCTGCTCTCGGGGAGATCGATCCCACCACCGAAAGGCGGGCACTCCGACAGGAAGCCCGATGGCTGAGGAGTGCCCAAAGGCAAGTATCGTCATCCCGAATTTCAACGGGATGGAGCATCTCGAGGACTGCCTGACCAGCCTCGCGCGGATGGACTATCCACTCGACCGCCTTGAAGTGATCGTCGTGGACAATGCGAGCACAGACGGCTCCGCCGCGTTCATTCGGAAGCGCTTTCCCTCCGTCCGATTGCTCGAGCTCCGGGAAAATCGCGGGTTCGCGGCCGCGTGCAATCGCGGCGCACATGAGGGGCGCGGCGAAGTCGTCGCCTTTCTCAACAACGATATGCGCGTCGGGGAGGGGTGGCTGAGGGAGTTGGTCTCCCCCCTCACGCGGCACCCGGACGTGGCGGCGACGAGTTCCCGGATCCTGAGCTGGGATGGGGCGGCCATCGACTTCGTCGGCGGGGCGGTCAACTTTTACGGCCACGGCTTTCAGCCGCTGCGGGGGCGGCCGACGTCCGAAGCAGACGACGCAGGGATCAAGCCCGTGCTGTTCGCGTGCGGGGGCTCCATGGCGATCCGTCGGGAGCTCTTTCTGAGCGCCGGCGGATTCGACGAGGACTACTTCGCCTTCTTTGAGGACATCGACCTGGGCTGGCGGCTCTGGATCCTCGGCCATCGGGTGCTCTATGTGCCCACCGCTGAGGCGTATCACAAGGGCCACGCGACCGGGAGCAAGATTCCGGCCCATCAGCTGCGCGTCCTCTACGAACGAAACGCCCTCGCCACCATCATCAAGAACTACGACGACGCCAATCTCGCGCGCGTGCTGCCCGCCGCCTTGCTGCTCATGGGCAAGCGGGCGATGGTCTACGGGCGCGTAGACGATCGCCCGTACCGACCTTGGGCGGACCGAACGGAGGATCGCGAAGAGGTGCGGCGCGTGGGAATGAGCCACCTGGTGGCGATGGCCGACCTTGCCGACGGCGCCGCGGAGCTGTGGACCAAGCGCGCGATCGTGCAGCGGGCGCGGCGCAGATCGGATCGTGAGATCCTTCGCCTTCTGGAGTCCCCATTTGAGACGAACTGTCTCGATGAAGGGTACATGCGAACGCAGCAACAGGCGCAGGCCGTATTCGGCATCGATGAGATCTTCGCGGACGCCCAGGGCGCCGGGCGGGTGCTCATCATCGCCAACGACATCGTCGATGCGCGCATGGCCGGGCCCGGAATCCGCGCGTGGGAGATGGCGAAAGTCCTCGCGCGCGCGCATGACGTGACCCTCGCCGTGCCGAACGAGCGCCCGCCGGCAGCGGATGGGTTCTGCGTCCGCACGTATCGGTCGAAGACAGGGGTCGGTCTTCGCGAGCTGGCCTCAGCGCACGACGTACTGATCGTCCAGGGTTTTGTGCTTCACCTGTTCCCCTTTCTCGCGCAAATGGGAAAGCGTCTGGTCGTGGACCTGTATGATCCCTTCACGCTCGAGAACCTCCACGTCTTTTCTCACGATCCCATGGAAGAGCGGGCGGCCGTCCACCAGTCGCACCTCGACGTCCTGAACGCGCAGATCCGTGCGGGCGACTTCTTCCTGTGCGCCAGCGACAAGCAGCGAGACTACTGGCTCGGCATGTTGGCCGCGAACAATCGCGTCAATCCCCAGCAATACGACGCCGACCCAACCCTTCGGAGCCTGATCGACGTGGTCCCGTTCGGGATTCCATCCGACCCGCCGGTCTCGACCCGCCGGGTGCTGAAGGGCGTGTTTCCGGGCATCGAGGAGCACGATCGCGTCATTCTCTGGGGGGGCGGAATCTGGGAGTGGTTCGACCCGCTCACCCTCATCCGCGCGGTGCACCGGGTCAGATCGACGCGCCCAGAGGTCAAGCTCTTTTTCATGGGGATCAAACACCCGAATCCGCTCGTCCCCGAGATGGATATGACCAACCGAGCGATCGCTCTCGCTCGTGAGCTGGGTGAAGAGGGGCGCGGAATATTCTTCAACGAGTGGGTGCCGTACGAGGAGCGTGCGAACTATCTCCTCGAGGCCGACGTGGGGGTCAGCCTGCATTTCGACCACCTCGAGACCCGCTACTCGTATCGAACCCGTGTGCTCGACTACATCTGGGCTGGGCTGCCCGTCGTCTGCACCGGTGGCGACGCGGTCGGGGATCTGGTGGATGAGCGTGGCCTCGGCCGGGTCGTCAGATACCTGGATGAACATGGGCTCTCCGAAGCGCTGCTTTCGGTTCTCGACCATCCGAAGGGCCGCGCCGCGTACGCGGAACAGCTTGCAGCCGTGGCAGAGGAGCTGACGTGGGAGCGCGCGATGGCTTCGCTCATCGACTACTGCGCTGAACCGCGATTTGCCGCGGACCATCTTCCGACTCAGCCCCTGAGGCTCTCGATCGAACCCGACGAGCGACGGCTGCGTGGGCCGAGCCCCTGGCCGCTCGCGCCCCTGCGCCGGCCGCCTACCCCCCTTCACCGGCTGCCGCTGCGCGCGCTGCTCTACCTGCGCATGGGGGGGCCTCCTCGCTTGTGGCAGGAGGTCAGGTCCTACCTCAGGTGGCTGCGGATTCGAGGACTGAGAGCCGAAGGGTAGATGCGACCACGACAACTGGGCGCCTTCCCCCGGGCAGTCGTCCTGCTCCTTGGGCTTCTCACGTGCGTTGCCGGCGCGGGGGGATGCATTGCGCGCGCCGGGAGCGTACCGCAGGGCTCCGAGCCGATTGGCCCGCTCTTCGCGGGACACCGCGTCACCGTCGCCTTCACGCCCCGCCCGGCGACCCTCGTCGGCATCGACCTCCGCGTCGCGACGTACGCTCGGCACAACGGCGGCGTGGTGACGCTGCAGCTAAAGTCGGCTGCCGATGCGCGCCAAGCCCTGCGCACGGTCCGGATCCCCGCCGTGGATTTCGCGGACAGCCAAGTGTTTCGCTTCGCCTTCGATGCCCTCGATCTCGCCAACTCTGGAGATGGCCAGTCGACGCCAGGCAAGCTGGTCCTCGAGATCACGAGCGACGCGCCAGACGACAAAGACGCGGTGGCCGTATGGGGCCGTTCCCCGGATGGGCCAGCCACGACGTCATACGACGGCGTCCCCCTGGACGTAGACCTCGCGTTTGCCCCGGTTTACGCGGACCCGATTCTTGGGCTCGCAGCGATGGAGATCGGCGCGCTCGTGGCCTCGGGGGTGCAGGTCCTCGTCGTGGCGCTTGTACTGGTCGTCCCCGGGCTGCTCATGGCCCGCGCCGTTCTCGGCTCGCGCGCTCGCCCGTTCGCATTGCTGTGCGCGGCGCCAGCCTTGAGCGTGGCGGGAGTCGCCATTGTCACGCTTTGGTGCAGTACGCTTGGCCTTCGCCTCGGCGCACCCACCGCCATCCTCGTGGCGATCCTGTCCTGCGTCGGGCTCGCGCTGATGGTGGCTCGGCCTTTACTGCGCAACCGAGGTGGGAGGTCGCTGGCTCGCCTCGCCAGTATCGGGGACATTTCGGTGGCCGGCATCGTCTTGCTGGGTGCTCTGGCGCGGGCGATCGCCTTCGACGGCTTCGTTCTGCCCCCGGGCGCCGACGCGTACCACCACGCGATCATCGCGCAGCTCATCCACGACGTCGGAGCCCTGCCAACGTCGTACCGGCCATACGCCGCGATCGATTCATTCGCCTACCATTTCGGGTTTCACGCGCTCGTGGCGTGGGACTCCTGGCTAACGGGGCTCCCGGTCCTAGCGTCGATGACCGCAACGGCCTTCATCCTCAATGTCCTCATCGCTCTATCCGTCGCATTTTGCGCCGAGTGGCTGGGGCTTGGTCCGATGGGACGGATCACGGCGGTGCTCGTCGTGGCACTGCTGAGTCCGTTTCCCGCGGACCTGCTGGACCTGGCCCGCTACCCGCAAACGGCTGGGCTGGTGATCCTCCCGGTGGCTGGCGCTCTGGCCATCACGCAGGGGGCTGGCTTGCCGTCGGACCGCGTATCGGGCACTGGGCACCGGTGGTCGCTCAGCGAGGTTCGGCCCGCGGTCGGCCTTGGCGTGCTGGCCGCCGGCGTGTTTCTGACGCACTACCGTCTCGCGATCGCCCTGGTGATGCTTGGGATTCTCGCGCTGGGCTCCGTGGTTGGAGCGGCTGTGCGGAGCAGGGCCAGCGAAATCGCGTGGCGCAGCGCGCGCGCGCGATTCTTGGGCTCGATCATCGCCGCCTCGGTGGGGCTGGTCCTCGTCGCGCCGTGGCTGGTCCGATTGGCGACGACGTTCCGACTGGGTCTCGGCGATGGCCAGGGACGGTACGGGCCGGAGTACTTCAGCCTGGAGCGCCTGGGGACCGCGCTCGAACACCCCCTGTTCTGGCCTCTCATGGCCCTCGCAGTCGGGGGATTCGTCGCGTCCGTCCATGGGCGACGGGGGGCCATCACGCTCGTCGGCGCTTGGGCCGGCCTGACGACCGCGCTCTCAAACCCGTATTGGCTCCCCATACCGCGCGCGGGGGCTCTCGACAGTGTGACCCTCTTCAGCTCGCTGTTCCTTCCGGTCTCCATTGGAATCGGCTTCGGCGCGGAACGAATGTGGGCGCGGCTCCCTCGCGCACACGCACGACTCATCCGTCCACTGGCCGTGGCGACCGCGGCCAGTGCACTGGTCGGCCTGAGTCTCTGGGGCGTCGCGACTATGGCGGCGAGCGTGAGCCCTGACGGCCGAATCGCGGATTCCGGCGACCTCGACGCGGCGCGGTGGATCGAGCGGTCCCTGCCGCCCGACGCGATGCTGCTCGTCAATAGCGCGATCCGGCGCTGGTCTCCCGATTACGTCGTTCCCACCGACGCCGGTTACTGGATGCCGCTTCTGGCCCATCGAGCGACGACGCTCCTCCCGCTCGTGTATCCTGGCGAGCGGGGCGTGACCAGGGCCCAGGTCGAGCTGATGGAGCGAATCAGCCGCGCGTCCGCGGCGCGCCTGGGGGACACCGACACGCTCGCCCTGCTGCGGAAGGCCGGAGTGACCCACGTGTACCTCGGCTCGCGCGGTGGCCCGCTGTCCGACCAAGCGCTCAAGGAGAGCCCGGCGTTTCGGCGGATCTACCAGCGGGAGGGGGTCAGCATCTACGAGCTGTCCGGCTCTCTGGCTCGAGCGCCATCGGATGGTCGCGAGGTCGCTGGCCCGTGACGGCCCTCTCGTCCATCGTCGACTCGTATCGCTATCGCGGACTGCTTCGGAATCTGCTCGCTCGCGACTTATCCGTTCGGTACAAGAACTCCGTTCTGGGGTTTCTGTGGACCCTTCTCAATCCGCTCCTTCTGATGATCGTCTTCACCATCGTGTTTCAGGTCCTGCTGCCCACGAACATCCCGCACTTTTCGGTTTTCGTGCTCATCGGGATCCTTGCCTGGAACTTCTGCGTTGGCTCCGTCATGGCGTCGATCCACAGCGTGGCAGGAAACGGCGACCTCGTCCGCAAGGTGTACTTCCCGCGCGAGATGTTGCCGCTTTCCGCGGTCTTGTCATGCCTGGTGCACTTCGTTCTCGCCCTCTCCCTGGTGTTCGTGATGCTTCCACTGACCGGACTGACCATCACGCCGCTCATTCTCTGGCTTCCGATCACCATCGTGTTTCAGACCGCGTTCCTGGCGGGCGTCGGGCTCTTCCTGTCCGCGGTGAACGTTTTCTTTCGCGACACCGAATCGATCATGGACGTTGCCATGCTGGCCTGGTTCTTTCTCACGCCGATCTTTTATCCGCTGGACGTGCTGGCGGATAAAGAGATCGGCGCCATGAACGTTCGCTGGCTCATGCACGTGCTGAATCCGATGGCATCCTTTATCTCCACGTACCGCCTCGTGCTCATCGACGCTGCCCCTCCCGATCCGGCGTTCCTTGCGCGGACCTTCGCGGTCTCGATCATGGTCCTGATCGTCGGGTACGCGGTTTTCAAGCGCTCGGAGCCCAGTTTTGGAGAAGAGCTCTGATCGTTGCACGGCAGGAGGCACGAGCGGCCCCGGCCATACGAGGGCGTGAGACACCAGCAGCGACGGCGATCGCGGTTCTCTGTGTCGCTGGGGTCGGACTCGCGGTGCGCCTTCACGACATCGCCCGCGAAAGCTTCTGGCTCGACGAAGCGGGGCGGGCGGCGATTGCCCATCTCCCGCTGAGTCAGATACCGGGCGCGGTCAGCGTCGTGGAGCTCTCGCCACCCCTGTATCACCTTCTGCTCCACGTCTGGATGCTGGCGTTCGGGGACACCGACGCGGCGCTTCGGCTATTTTCCGCCGTGCTGGTGGTCCCCACCGTCGCCGTCGCGTGGTCGCTCGGCACCGCGGTGGCTGGCCCGCGATCCGGGCTGCTGACGGCGGTGCTCGCTGCCCTGCATCCTTTCGCCATCCGTTACGGCCAGGAAGCCGGGATGTACGCGTTGCTCCTGTGCCTTTCCCTCGCAACCACCCGCGCCGCTGTGGACGCGCTCGCCACGGGGGCGGATACGGGCGAGTCGGCTCGGGCTCTGCGCAAGCGGCGCGCGCGCGGGCTCGCGGCGTACGTTGTGTTCGGCGCCCTATCGCTCTATACGCACTACTACGCGGTGTATCTCCTGGCCTCGGTGGCCCTGGTGGGCGTCGCTCGATCCGCCCAGCAACGGAGCAGGCACGGGCTCGTGCTCTGGTCGGCGGCCCACGGGGTCATCGCGCTCGCATTCGTCCCGTGGCTCCCGGCCATGGCGCAGCAGGCGCGCCTTGCCGCATCCGTGACGGACTGGGACGGAGTGACCCTGGCTGGCGCGTTGACCCATTGGTGTGCGACCGCGCTTGCTGACGGCGCTCCATGGTCCCAGTCGCTGCTCAGCGTGCTCGTGCTTGTGTGGCTGGCGGCGGCGGGCGTCATGCGGATCGGACGCAATACCCCGTCGATCTGGCTGATGGGAGTCATCGCTGTGGGGCCCGCGATCGCGGCCGGCCTGGTGTCCCTTGGCCTTCACTCCTTTCGGGACCGCGGGTTCATGGTGGCAGTCGGCGCAACCTGGGTCCTCCTGGCCGCGGCAATCGGCGGCGTTCGCGATCTCCCCCGATTCGATCGAGCCGGTCGGGCCTTCGTCGCTGTCGCGGCCGCCGCCATGGCGATCAGCGGAATCGTCTTCGATGCGACCGAGCACAAGGAGGACTGGCGTGGTGCGGCGGGGATGGTCGCCGGAGGGGCAGGGATCAACGATCCGATCTTTCTGATCCACTACGGCGCCCAGATTCCCTTCGACCGGTATTTTTCGGGAAGCCAGCCGCGGATCGGGCTGCCCGCAAACTTCGACTGGACTCGTGGCTACGCGGCACGGTATGTGGCCACGACGGCCGACATCGAGGCGCGCGTCGTCCCCGCCCTCGAGCACACGCGCCAGGCATGGGCGGTCCTTTCGCACGACGAGGGCCGCGGAAGCGCGACGCTTCTGGCAGCGCTGGACCGATGGGGAACGCCGGTGGAGGATCGCGACTTTCACGCTGTGCGCGTCGTGCGGTACCGCGCACGAGGCGCCTGACGGATCAGCTCGTTGCAGGGTGCGTCGCGCGCGGATTAAATGGTCGGGACATAGTGCCCGGCTCATGGATCCCGACGATGATCGGGAGCAGGCCGAGAACCGCGCCGTCGATCCCCATCGACGGCGCGCGCGACTCCTGGGGGTAGGGCGCAGGTGACCGCTCCAGCGAAGGTAAGCGTGCGGGGCGTGACGAAACGCTTCACGGTGCGCCGCCGAGAGATACTCGCCCTCGACGGCATCGAGGTCGACATTCGCGGTGGCGAGTTCTTCTGCATCGTCGGTCCCTCGGGGTGCGGAAAAACGACCCTCTTGCGCATCCTCGCGGGGCTCGAGACGGAGTCGAGCGGCACCATCGAGGTGGTCCGAGATCCCGCGACCGAGCGACCTCTCAATTCAATGGTGTTTCAAGAGCAGAGCGTGTTTCCCTGGATGACCGTGCGCGACAACATCGCGTTCGGGTTAAAAGCTCGGGGCTTTTCGCGGCGGGCTCGCTATGCCGTGGCGGAGCCCTTCATCCACAAGGTTGGGCTTACCGGGTTCGAAGACGCTCTGCCCCACCAGCTCTCCGGCGGAATGAAGCAGCGCGTGTCGATCGCTCGGGCCTTCGCCAACGATCCGGAGATCCTGCTTATGGACGAGCCGTTCGCCGCGCTGGACGAGCAGACGAAGCTGGTCCTCCAGGGCGAGCTACTGCGGATCTGGGACGAGAGTCGAAAAACGGTCGTGTACGTGACCCATAGCATCGACGAGGCGATCCTTCTCGCGGACCGTATCATGGTTATGAGCGCACGTCCGGGGCGGGTGAAGGAGATCATCGACGTGGCGTCGGTGTTCGGCCGGCCGCGGCAGGTGGAGTTGGTTAAGAGCAGCGCGCAGTACGGGGAAGTCTTCGGTCGCGTTTGGGGGCTGCTTCGCGCGGAAGTGCTAGGTTCCCAGCTGATCGGGGACGCCACGCAGGAGGGCATGGGCGCATGAACGTCTCCACGAAAACCGGGGCCGTCGACGTGCGGGCCGCGTCCGGCAGCGCCCATGCGGGCGCGCCGGCGAATGCCGCGCTGGTGGGTAAGCCCGCCCGGGGCGGAATCGGCCGATGGAACGTCGAGCGCGCCCTCTCGTTCCTCTCGCCGGTCATCCTCCTTCTGCTCTGGGAGGCTGCTGCGCGAACGGGAGGGATCGACACGCGATTCTTTCCAGCCCCGTCGTCGATCTTCAAGACCGCCGGTGCGCTGGTCCAATCCGGTGAGCTGTGGAGCAACGTGTCGGTGAGCCTCGTCCGAATCGCCGTGGGCTTCACGATCGGCGCGGTCCCGGCGGTGATCGTCGGCCTCGCGATGGGCCTGTTCAGCCCGGTGCGGGCCGTGATTCAGCCGCTCATCGACGGGACGTTCCCCATCCCCAAGATCGCCGTGCTGCCGCTCTTCATCATGATCTTTGGGATCGGCGAGGCGAGCAAGTACGCGATCATCGCGGTGGCGGTGACCTATCTGGTGCTCATCAACACGGTCGCGGGGGTACGCAATATCGAGCGAGTCTATCTGGACGTGGGCAAGAACTTCCACGCGAGCCGGCGCATGATGTTCAGCGACATCGCGCTCCCGGGCGCGCTGCCCATGGTCCTGACCGGCCTTCGCCTCGGGATGGGAGTCGCGCTGCTCGTGATCGTGTCAGCCGAGTTCGTCGGCGCCAAGAGCGGCATCGGCTACATGATCTGGAGCTCGTGGCAGGTGTTCCAGGTCGAAAAGATGTACGTCGGCTTACTGGTCAGCGCGCTCATCGGCTTTGCGAGCGCCATCCTCCTCAATACGCTCGATCGCGTGCTCATCCCCTGGAAGCCCCGGTAGCGGCGGCCCGAAGAATCGATCGTTGCGAGTCGCTGGGGCGCTCCGGTCCTGCGTCGGCGCGGTGGACCCGGTCACTTGGGCCATGCGAGGGCGTAGATGTCGTTGCACGCGACGAGGCGGAGCGGCGTCCTCAGCGCGAGGCGAGCCAGCGCTCGGACCGCCGGCGTGCGAAAGAATCCATACGATGCGCCCCGCAGGTCAGCGAACTGATCCGAGTTTTGCTGCCAGCGAGCCTGTTCGAGCGTGAGGTTTTCCAGCCAGACGCGACTCGCGAGGCCAGCCCGCTCGAGCGTGCGCCGCAGCCCGACGATGTCCTGCTCATTCACGTGAACTTGGTGCTCGTAGTCCGTTCGTGGGTCTCGAGGGAGCCCCGGTCGGATGAGGCGCAGGAGCGGATAGCCGATGCCGAGCGCCCATCGATTCGGAACGGTGTGGATGACGGCGTAGCCGCTCGGTTTGAGAATCCGCCGCACCTCGCGCATCGCGCCATCGAGCTGCCAGGGAACGAGGTGCTCGACCACGTCGAGAAGCGTTACGCGGTCGAAGCTCCCAGGCGGAAACGGCAGGGCAGTCGCGTCGGCGAGCAGGACGCGCACGCTTCCCGCGGATCCGACGCGGGCAGCCTCCGGGGTGACCCACCCGACCATCCGGACGGCCTCCTCCGTGAGGCGGGCGCAGTCGGGCGAATAGTCGGCCGCGATGACCTCGGCGCCGCGCCGCGCAGCGTGCACAGCCACCTCGCCACGGCCGCATCCGAGATCGAGCAGGCGAACCCCGGGCCGGATCTTCGCGAGATCGAGTGAGCGAGCCAGCCGCGGCCGCAGCCGTTCGCCCCCGCTCGTGACGAAATCGCGATAATCCGGCCCGGCGAATCCCACCACGACCTCTTCAGAGTATTGCGAGGCGGGGACGGGTTGATCGGTCACGTCTTGCGGGCCCGGACGAGAAACCCAGTGCCCCGACTGAGACGGTCGAACGGCTCGTCGAGGTGGAAGAGGCCGGCGAGGGCCGTCGTTGCGCGACCCCGCGCGATCTTTGCCAGGAGCGACCGCTCGCCCCCCGGCGAACCGGCCCGAGCGAGCCCGGGCCCCTGGAGGAACCGTTCGTAGAGCATCATGAAGGGAAATCCCCATCGCACCATAAGGTCGATGCGAAGGCCGTTCCCCTCGATGAGACGACGCAGGTCGGCCGCTTCATAGCGGCGCCGGTGCCCAGCCCACGTGTCCAGCCAGCCAAATCGATCGCTCCCCGCGGGTACCGTGAGGGCCAGGATCCCACCTGGCCTCAACGCGGCGGCGATGGCGCGCACCGCCGCGTCGTCGTCATCGAGATGCTCGAGGACCTCTCCGCAAACGGCCCCGTCGAACCAATGGGGGCGGAGGGAGGCGCGTGGCAGATCCGCCTGGAAGACGTGGACCCGATGGGCCAGGCCAAGATAATCCATTCGCGCGCGCGTGTACGCCACGAATTCCGGCGATTCGTCGATAGCGGTGACCGAATAGCCCATGCGCGCGAGGAGCTCGGTGAGGCCGCCCGCACCGCAGCCCGCGTCGAGGATGGTGCCCGCGGGCATGGCGGAGCGCAGGCAGCGCGCGAGCCGCCTGATCCGGTAGGCGTGTCGCGGCCCAACGAGCTCTGGAGCGGTGCCCCAGGTCATGGGTGGGGGTTGCTGGGTAAGAGCCACATGCGCCTCGCGCGAACGTATCGGGATGATAGCAGGCTGTGCGGACACAGTCGCATCACACCGCGCGTCCATGGAATCCCTGGTCGGTAGAATTGTTCTGATTCCGGACCGGAGCTGGGTTACTGAAGCGCCTGCTGGCCGATGGTCGCGCTGCGCGCAGATTGGCAGTCGCGATCCGTTGGATCCTCGTCGTCGCTGCATGCCAGGCGCCCACCCTCCCGTCATCGGCGCGCGCGCGAGCGCCCACTGTCCGCGCGGCTGAGCTCGCGGCGACGCGAAGCGACGTTGCAGCCGACAGCCTTGCCATCGCCACGTTTGAGAGCGCCTTCGCTTTTCAGGCATTCGGCATTCTGTGGACCGGCGACGCCCCGACGTTGGAAGAGCGCGTGGTGACGGTGGATGGAACCATGGGCGGCTGGCACGAGGTTGAAATCGAGGACGATTTCCCGCCCGTCTCCGGTGGGAATGCCAGCAAGCTCATCATCGGGGCGCCGGCGATCGAGGCTCAAGTACGTGTCTCTGCTGGGGCAGCGGGGCGTCTTCCGGCGGACCTGCGAATCGTCGCGATTGACCCATCCGGTGGCCAGCCCGATCCTCCTGTCGCCGCGGCGCGCCTGGGAAGAGCGATCGATCCCGCGATTGCGCCTGGGAATCCGCTGCAGGTCCCCGTGCCGACGCCGCCCCCTGCGACACCCTTCTCTCCCTTTGCGCCCATCGGGACCCCGCGGCCGACCCCTGCTCCATCTGTCACGCCGGCCGTGACGCCACTCCCGCCAGGAGTGGCCCCATCAGCGCCATCCGCTCCGTCCGGTCCGCCGATCGCGGCGCCTCGGATCATCGCCCGCTCCGATTGGGGCGCTGATCCCCAGTACCTGACGTGGACGCCGGAATTTGCGCCAGCTCGTAAGTTCGCCATCCACCATACGGTTACGAGTGACGGCGGCAATGACCCGGCGGCGGCGATTCGCGCGATCTACTACTACCATGCCGTCACCCTCGGCTGGGGAGACATTGGCTACAACTACCTGATCGACCGATCGGGGAACATCTATGAGGGGCGGGCCGGTGGGCCGAACGTCGTCGCCGGTCATGCGGCTCAGTACAGCAGCGGCGCGGACGGCATCGCGCTACTCGGCACCTACCAGGACGATCGACCGACGGATGCGATGCTCGCGGCGTTGGTGTCGCTGATCGCGTGGCGAGCCCGCGCCCAGGGCGTGGACCCGCTCGGCTCGAGCTTCTTCGTCGATAAGCAGGTCCCCAACATCTTCGGCCACCGGGACGTCATGTCGACGGATTGTCCGGGCGACGCGGCCTACGCGCTGTTGCCGACAATCCGCCAGCGTGTGGCCACCTATCTCGCCACCGGCGTCCTTCCGACGGGTCCAATTGGACCGATTACGACACCCAGCCCGAGCCCATCCGTTCCGCAGCCGCGGCCGTCTGTCTCGGTGGTCGGCGCGCGGTTCAGTCCGACCTCGCTGAGCGCGATGGATGTGGTGAGGGTCGACATAACGGTAGCTAATACGGGGGCGTCGCCGGTCACCACGCAGGGGCCGGACCCGGGGGCGGTCTATGATGAAAAGGACAGCTACCTCTCCGTGGGCCAGCCGGAGCAGCCGGGCCGAATTCGCGTCGGCGTCGAGCTGGATGGCGGCGGCGTAATCGATCGGCGATTCCGTTGGGGCCTCGGACAGGACCTGGGGCCCGGCCAGACGCGGACCGTAACCGGGTTCATCCGCTTCGACGAACCTGGCGCGCACACGCTGTGGGCCGGCATTGTCGACGAAGGGGTCGCCTGGCTTCAGGACCGCGTGGCTCCGACGTCGGTGACGGTTTGGACGCCGGGCGCCAGTAGTTACGCCGCGATCGCTGCCCCGTCGTCCACGGTGTATTTCCCCCTGGCGATGCGCGGCGCTGGCGGGTGGAGCACACGTCTGGTCGTGGCGAGTGCCGCCGATGCGCCCCTGCAAGGATCCCTCGCCCTGATCGCTCCAGATGGCGCGACGGCCGCTGCGGTCCCATTCGCCCTTCAGGGCCGCGCCGCCGCCCAATTCGACCTGGCCACGCTCACCGGGCTTCCGGATGGCTTCGTCGGGTCCGCCGTGGTCCAGGCCGATGGGCCTGTCGCGGGGGTGGCGTTTCAGGAGCGCGCAAACACCGATCGAATGGCTGTGGAGGGCGTGTCCCACGGCTGGACGACGCTCTACGCGCCGCTCATTGCCAAGAACTACCACGGGCTTTCGACCGGCATCCAGGTCCAAAACCTGGGGAGCGAGCCCGGCTCAGTTTCGGTCACCTTGATTCAGGACAACGGGGCGACCTGGTCGGAGACGGCCGTCGTCGCACCGCTCGCGGCGGCGACGTTCTACACTCCCGCGAACGACAGCCTGCCGGACGGCTTTGTCGGTTCGGCGGTGATCGAGAGCACAGATGGCCAGCCAATGGCGGCATACGTCAACGAGATTCGATCTGACGGCGTCGCGATGAGCTACGCGGCTCGAGCCGGCGGGAGCCAGGCCGCGGTTGCGCCGCTCCTGTACCGCCGCCGCAACGGATGGAATTCCGGGCTGCAAGTACAAAATCTCGGCGCTGGACCGGCCGACGTATTAGCGACGTATATGCAGACCGACGGATCCGGCGGACCGTGGGAGCAGCGCGGCTTCGTCGGGTTCGGCATCAGCGCAACGTTTTATCTGCCGGCGGCGCTCGATCTTCCCGACAACCTCGTTGCTTCGGCTATCGTTCGCGCGCTGGAGGGCCAGCCGCTTCTCACACTGGCGCAGACCGTCAACGCGGTGAAGAAGACGGGCACCGCGGTGGGCAGCTCGCCAGACAGCGCGTCGACCCTGTTCGTCCCCTGGTTCACGAACGACCGCGATGGCTGGCGTTCGGGCGTGCAAGTCGTGAACCTTCTGCCGCGAGCATCCCCGATCAGCCTTCGCTTCACCGATCCCCGTGGCGGGCTCGTGTACCAGACGGACGACGTCATTCCCGGCTCGGGCGCCCGGACCTTCTACTCTGCAGCCTTGACCGGGCTGCCGGCCGGATTCGGCGGTTCGCTGACCATCAGCGCGGCCCCCGGATCCGCGCTGTCAGCCGTCGTGAACGACGTTCGCTGAGCGGAGCTTCGGGCGTGGTCACGCTATCCGCGCCGTGCGCGACGCGCGCAAGCGGCTTCGATGGCATCGACGAGGGGCGTGACGACGGCCGCGGGGGTGAACGCCGCCGAGTAGAGCCGTCGCCCCTCGGCCGCGACCTCCTCGCGAACGTTGGGATCGTCACGCAGACGAAGCAGGGTCGATGCCAGCGCCGGCGGATCGGACGGCGGACAGACGAGGACCGGAGGGGTGGCGCTGGACCGGGCGAGCACCTCCTCGCGGAGCGCAGGCGACTCGGCGGTGGCGACGGTGCGCCCACAGGCGAGGGCGAGGTAGAGCTTCGCGGGGACCACGTCCATAGCCTTCGTTCCCGCCCCGAAGATGCCCAGGCATACGTGCGCCTGGGAGATGTACTCGCGGATCAAGTCGTCCTCGGAGAGCCACGTCCGGGTGAATCGCACGTTGGGGACAGGATCGGCCGCGAGGGAAGACGCGACGGCATCGGCCTCCTGGCCGTCTCCCACGAGGTCGAAACACACCCCCGCGCCGCGCGGGATGCACCGGGCCGCCGCCAGGATCGTGTCCAGGCCGTGGAGCGGCACGAACCCGCCGAAATAGAGGACGCGGAGGGGCGGCGAAGCGGGGGCCCTCGGCACGGTGCCCGGGTCTCGAGCGCCGACCGGCGCGACCACGACTCGTCCCGGGTCGAGGCCGCACTCGACGGAGAAGCGGCGCCCGTGCGCAGCGGTATCGACGACGACGAGGTCCGCGAACCGAAACGCGAGGCGGTCGATGAGCCGTGCCGCGCGGCGGGTCGCATCGTTTCTGGCGCCGATGCGCCGATCGGCCAGGGTCTCGTCCAGTCCCACAAACGCGTCCAGCACCAACAGCGCGTGAGGGAAGAGCAGCCGAAGCGCCACCATGTCCAGCTGGCCCGGGTAGCCGACGAGGATGACCCCGTGGCGCGCGGCCTCCGCTACTCGACGCCCCAGGCGTGCATACGCGCGGACGAGCCGTCCCAGGAGGCGGGGGTTGCCCAGCCCTCTCCGCGCTAACTCAACGCGTTCGGTGGTTGAACCCCAGGACGGCTCCACGATCCGGCGAACGGTCAGGCCTCGCTCCGCCAGCCCCTGGGCGAGGATTGGCACTCGGCCGCTTCGCGGGTCGTGGGTACCAGCGAGAGTGACGACGCGTGCAGGAGAGGCGGCTCGCGGCGCCGCCGGCGACATTGCTGGGGTCGTCCCAGCCCTAATTGCGACGCTCGGCAGGAGAGGCGGCGGCATGCGTGATCCTGTTCACGTTGACCATAAGAAGCACCCTCACGTATGATCGGCCTCGTGCCCTTCGCAACCGAGAGGCACTATATCAGGGATGATGACGAATTCCATTCACGTCTTGGCGTAGTGAGATCGCCCCCTCTCAACGAGTCCAGGCCACTGAAACCCGTGCCCAGCGCGTCGTTGCCATCGACGCAATGGCGCTGGGCTCCGCGCGGGGCGGAGACGAGACCTATACGAAGGGACTCCTCACAGGGCTCGCGGAGATCGTGGACGACGACGGCGATCGGCTCTTCCCACTTCTCGTCCGTCCCGGTGTCGAGCTGCCCAACATCGTGCGATCTCGCGCGGCTTTTCCGCTCGTGTCTGTGGGCGGGCGCATCTCCGCTGTTCGCCACGCGCTGACGGTGCGCCGGGCCGTTTCGCGGTTTGAGCCGCGAATCTCGCTGTTGCATTCCCTGATACACGCCCCCCCTTGGCCCCCACGCCCGGTCGCCCTCTATGTGCCCGACCTGGCATTCCTGAGGTATCCGGCTCTTCATCCGCTGGCCGTCCGCGTGCGGTTCCGGGCGCTGATTCCGCTTCACATCCGACAGGCGCGCGCAATCATCACGGTCAGCGAATTTTCCCGGTGCGAGATCATCGGGACGTACGACGTTTCGCCCGACTCGGTGTTCGTCGTGCCCAACGCGGTCACTGTTGGCGGCCGCGCGGCCACTGCCGGAACATTGGAGACAGCGCCGAGATCGGATGAGGAGGCGCCCGACCCGCTGGGGGCGTTGGGGGTCGACCCGCCGTATCTCCTATACCTTGGGAACCTGCATCCGAGGAAGAATGTCCCACGTTTGATCGACGCATTTGCCCGGGCGCAGCGCGCCGCGGCTGGTATCGACAACTTCAAGCTTGTCATCGCCGGCGGTCGGTGGTGGGGTGGTGGAGAGGAGCAGCGCGCAGCTCGGCAGGCGCGTCCGGGCTCGGTTGTGTTCCTCGGTCGCGTCCCAGACGCCGTCCGGGACGCCCTGCTGCAGCGGGCGACCGCGCTGCTGTATCCCTCGCTCTGGGAAGGATTTGGGCTCCCCCCAGTGGAGGCCATGGCTGTCGGGACGCCGGTGCTGGCGTCGAACACGTCTGCCTTCCCGGAGGTCCTGTCCGATGCCGCGCTCCTGGTGGATCCGTTCGACACGGATGCCATCGCGCGCGGGATCGTCGAACTCGCCACAAGCCAAGCTCTGCGAGCCACGCTCATCGAGCGGGGACGGCGCCGCGCCGCGACCTTTACCCCGCGCGCGATGGCCGAACGGGCGCTCGATGCGTTTCACTGGGCGATGGACCGCGCCGCGTGATGGTAGCGGGCCAATCGCGCAAAACACCGGATCGAGCGTGACGGGGGAAGTTGTTCTGAGAGCTGAGGAGGCCCGGAGCGGAAATGTCGCGCACTGAAGCCGAGCCGGCGGATCGTCCGGTCGTCTCCGTCATCATTGCGAACTACAACGCCCGGGAGATGCTGGCTCGTTGTCTCGCATCCCTTCAGCGCCACGCACCAGAGCGTTCGTTTGAAGTGTTGGTCGTCGATGACGGCTCGACGGATGGGAGCGACAGGATGGTCCGCTCGTCGTTCCCCGATGTCCTGCTGCTAGCCAATTCACAGAACTTTGGACAATCCTACTCGAGCAACCGGGCCGCGCGCGAAGCGCGCGGAGCGTACCTGTACTTTGCAAACAACGACGTCGAGCTGTTTCCTCAGACCGTCGACGCCCTCGCCTCCTTCCTCGACGACCACCCCGAATCGGCCGCGGCGGGGAGCTTGCTGCTGAATCCGGACGGAAGCTTCCAGGGTGGAGCGAAGCCGCTCCCTTCCGCTCGAACGGCGCTGTTCGGCCGGCGCTCCTACATCACCAAGTGGTTCCCGGGGAACCGGTTCTCTCGCGGCGAGATACTCGATTGGCGTGCGACATCGGGCGAGCCGTTTCGCGTCGAGTTCGTGCATGGGACGTCGGTGATGATCCGCCGGGACGCCTTTTTCGCCGCGGGCGGCTTCGACGAGCGGCTATTCAATTTTGGCGACGCCGATCTCTGCAGACGGCTGCAGGGGCAGGGACATGTGTACTGCGTGCCGGCGTCTCGGGTCGTTCACTACGAGCACTCAGGTGGATCCGGGCACAATTTTCGCCAGCGTTGCTGGCGCGTGTGGCGATTCCATCAGGACGTGTGGCGGTACTATCGCAAGCACCATTCGCGCGGTCTTCTGGACCCTCTGGCCCCGATCGTGGCGGGCCTCCTCGCCGCGCGCTGCCTCGTTTCCTACGCCATTCAAGGGGCCCTGGAAGTGGAGCGGCTCAGACGCTCGCGTTCGCGGCACGCGCGACGCGACGATGCAGAGATTGGCCGCGTCCTTCAGGAGCCCGAGCTGCCCTAGCGTGGGTGGTGGCCCCGCGCGCGATCCGGGGAATTTCTACAGCGACGGGTATTCCGAGTTTCCGAGTCTCGCGTCCGTGATCTCGTGCAGCCCCGTGCCATCGAGGTTGATTCGGTAGACGCCCCAGCGCGCGAGCGATACGTCATAGCGATGAAAGATGAGGGTGGCGCCGCCGCTGGTCCATCGCGGGACGCTGTTGATCGCGCGGTCCTTGATCACCGGGTGCTGGTCGCTCCCATCTGAGCGCATCATGAAGATGCTCCACACGCCGATGCCGGGTTTGAATGCGTTTGGCTCCGTCTCGGCTAGCCACGCGATGGACGCGCCATCTGGCGAGAAGTAGGGGTCGTGGTCCCGCATCGTGTTGTGCGTAAGCTGGGTGACGTCACCGCCGGCGGCGGGCATTGTGAAGATCTCGAAATTCTGCTCGACGCAAGGGGACACGGCGCAGCTCACGAACGCGATCGTCTTTCCGTCCGGTGACCAGCTCGGATCGGTATTCACCCCGTCTCGATGGGTGATCTGGCGGGGGTGCCGCCCTTCGTCATCGGTGAGGAAGATCTGCGTGTTGGGGAACGATCCTCCTACCATGACCAATTGATCCCCCGATGGCGACCACTCGGCATGTCCCTGAACGACCCATCCGTCCATCCCGACGGGACGGAGCAGTCGCTGATCCGACCCGTCCGCATTCATGACCCAGAGACTCGCAACCTTGATCTCCTCCGGCTTCGCGCCCGCCGGGACTCGGTAGAAGAGAATCCTGCGCCGATCGGGCGAGATCCTCGGCCACCAGCTCTCGAACGAGAGATCGAGCGTGAGCCGCTTGACGTTGGACCCGTCCGCGCCCATGACGTAGATTTCGTGGTTACCGGTCCGGTCCGAGCAGAATACGATGCGATCGGCCGTCAGCGGCTCGACTTCGGCCGTGCGAGCGCGGGCCTCCTCGAGGCCGACGGCCGATAGCTCGGGCGGCGTGACTGGGCCGGGCGACTCGGTCCCGATCTGGCTGCGCCGGCCGACCACGATCCCCGCGATGAGCACAGCCGAGAGCACGATCAGTCGCGCGAGGAACCGGCGCAGGATGAGTGGCGCTCCGTGACGACGTTCACATTGAAGGGGGATAGTACGCAATGTTACCATCCCCTTCCGTCAACGGAATCAGTTCTTGACGGAATGATTCTGGTTCACGAAACACAACGATTCCCATGCTTGGCGACTGGCGAGTTTGCTTCTGACTCAACGCGAACGCGTCATTGAGCGAGGAGCTCCCGGACTCTGAAAGTAGCCGCAGGAGCAAAGGACCCGTCGCTCTTGATCGGGTGCGGCGCGTGCACGCAAATTCGCTGATCGGTAGGCAACGCTCTTTGGCTGGTACCTTCAGCAACGCACCACGGGCGCAGGAGCCATTGGCGGCGAGCCGCTGCGCGTTCCCATCCATCCGTCGCTCGGCGCGCGAGCTCGCCCCCGGGCTCAGTGCCCCCGTCGATGCTCGGCGTGGTCGCCCCGCATACGACGCGGCCAAGCGCGCCCTCGATATCGTCGTCGCCTTGTTGGCGCTCATCCTCCTCGCTCCGTTGATGGCGGCAATTGCGATCTTGATTCGCCTGGATTCGGCCGGGCCTGTGCTGTTCCGACAGCGCCGCGTGGGCCTTGGCGGGCGCACCTTCATGCTCTACAAGTTCCGTTCAATGTACGTTGACTCCCGCGATCGATTCCCCGACCTCTTCACGACGCCGTGCCTCGATGACCGGGGCTCCGTCGTGTACAAGAGGAAAGATGATCCGCGGGTCACGCGCGTGGGTCGCGTCTTGCGCACAACATCGCTCGACGAGCTCCCAAATCTGTGGAATGTGCTCCGCGGCGAGATGAGTCTCGTTGGTCCCAGGCCGGAGCTCCTCGAGTTCATGCGCTTCTACGCGCCGCGGGAGTTGGCGAAGTTCAGCGTGCGGTCTGGTCTGACCGGCCTCGCGCAGACGAGCGGTCGCGGGGCGCTCTCCGTCCCGGAACAAATCGCCGCCGACCTCGAGTACGCCGCACGACAGAGTATGTGGCTGGATCTCGTCATCCTTGCGCGCACGGTGAAATGCGTATTCATGCGCGACGGCGCATTTTGAGGCGCACACGATGGCCCGGACTTCCCCCGCCACCACTCTGAGCTTCCATCGCGGAGCGCGTAGGCGCGACCGCAGAGATTGAGGACGCCCATGGACTTCACACCTGGATGGGACTTGGCGCGCCGGTGGTGGCCCCTTGGGGCCTTTGTCACTCTTCTCGCTGGACTTCTCGCCTATGCCGCCTCGTTCTTGATCTCGCCCACCTATTCGTCTACGACTCGCGTGCTCGTGCGCGCCTATGACGCTCGACTCCTCAGCTCCACGGGAGAGGACGTGGCGGCCCGACCCGGGACCATCGACGTGACACAACCCAAGTCGCTCAATCAAACGCTCGCCGGCCTGGCGACCAGCCGCGCGGTCGCCGAGCAGGTCGTCAACGACCTCAAGCTCGACGGGCCGCCGGCGGAAGATGGGTCCTTCTTTGGGCGCATCAAGGCAACCGTGAAAGGCTGGGTCCGTGTCGGGGGGGCCATGCTCCAGTACGGCTACTACGCGGAGCCTACCCCCCACGAGGCAGCGGTGGATCGCATTCGCCGCTCGATCGACGCCACGCCGATCAAAGATTCCTACCTGATCGAGATCAAGGCGCGGGCCGATGACCCCGGTCTGGCAAAGGCCATCGCCGAATCCGCCACGCGCGCGTTCATCCAGCAGTCGGGCGACGAATTTCAGCGACACGCGTCGAAATTCCAGTCGGTGCTGGCCGGCGAGGTGGATCGCGCGCGCGCTGAGGTGGACAGGGCCGAATCCGCCCTCGAGCAATACAAGTCTGAGCACGGCATCAGCGACATCGCAGAGGCGCAAAAGCTGAGCGCCGCCGATGAGCAGACGCTTCGCCAACAATTGCGCGACGTCGAGGTTAACCTGGGGTCCCAGCGGGCCCGCCAGGAAGCGCTAAGGTCGACGATCGCAACGCTCAGTCCAACGGAGCGCACAACGTCTCAGGCCTCCGGCCAGAATTCGGTCTCGACGTCGACGACGGCCGAGGCGGGCCGCGCGGCGACGACCACCTCCAACGACTCTGCGACGAACCTGACGGAGAATCGCGAGACCGTGTCGCCGAGCCGCGTCTATCAGGACCTGCAAAAGGACTCGCTCTCGCTCGCCGCGGAGATCGCCGCCCTCGAGGCCAAGCGAGACCGACTGGACGCAGCGCTGCAGACGCGAACCCAGGCCGCTGCGCAGCTCGCCGCGGACGCCGCGCGGATCGACGCGCTCGATCTCCAGCGATCGAGCGCGCATTCGGCCTACTCCTCCATCCGCGCCAGCTATGAGGCGGCCGTGGTTAATGACGCCCGGGGAGCGCAGGAAGTGGCGCAGGTCGATGCCGCGACGCAGCCCGTCTATCCAGATAAGCCGTTGCGGTATCTCTTCGTCCTGTTCGGCCTGATGTTCGGGCTCGCCGGTGGCGCCGGGCTCGCCTTCGGTCTCGATCGTTGGCAGCGCGGCGTGGAGATGCGGCCCGTGTTTAACCCGCAGCCTTCTGGCCTCGCCGCGGCGTCCACCGTCGAGGCTGGCGCCGCGCCTCCACCGTCGACGAGTCGACCAGGTGTGGCAACGCCCGCCACCTTCGAGATCTGACACCATGGCGCCCGGGGCACCGACAGGCCGCCGTGCCGCCTGGAACGCCATTGCGCTGCTGGGATTCCGCGCGGTCCAGTTCGCCGTCAATCTGTTCATCACCCTGGCGCTGACGCGTCACCTGGGCGCCGGCTCCTACGGGGACTACGTGTTCGTGCTCGGATTCACCGGGACGCTCGTCGTTCTCAGCGACTTCGGCCTCATCAAAGTGGCGGTACGTGAGATCGCGCGTGATCCCTCCATCGAATCGGCGGTCGTCGGCACGGTGATCGGTCTGCGTTGCGGGATCGGTCTGGCTCTCGCCCTGGCTGCGCAGGTCATTCTCGTACTGATCCATTCGCGGGATGAGCTTCGGGGCTTGGTCCTCGTCGCGTCTGTGTGGTTCATCTCGGACGCGCTCCTTGCCATCGCCATCCTCTTCCAGGTGCGAATCGCGATGCACGTCGAAGCGCTGATGGGATTGGCTGGCTGCGCGCTTCAGGGACTGGCCGCCATCTGGCTCATCGGTCGCGGCGGCGGGCTCGAGGAGCTGGTGCTGCTGCCGGCCATCGGTGGATTTGGCGCCGCCATGGTCGGCATGTATCTCGCGGCTGTTCGTTACCGGTTACCCGCCCGGTTCGACCTCCGGCTCATTCCTCCCCTGGCTGCGGCCGGCTTGCCGGTCTGGACCACCGTGGCGTTTACGATGGTGAATCTTCGCCTCGACGGTGTGCTGCTGGGAGTCCTGGCAACCCCGACGGACGTCGGTCTGTACGGAGCGGCGTCCAAGCCCATCGAGTACGTCTTCCTGCTCTCGACGGCCCTCATGAACCCCGCGTATCCGCTGCTGGCGCGCTGGTTCCACCGGGATCTGGATCGCTTCGCATTCGTGTATCGACGAATGGTTACCGTGCTTGCCGTGGTGGCGCTCCCGATTCCCGTCGCGCTGTTCTTCCTCGCGGGGCCCATCGTCGCCGCGCTCTTTCCGCCCGAATTCGCGGGCAGCGCCTCGGCCCTCCAGCTGCTCGGCGCCGCCATGGCGTTCACGTTCCTCACCGCCTGGCACGGCTTCACCCTGCTCGCTGCTGGTCGCCAGCGGGACACCGTGGTGTACGACGGCGCCGCGCTCGTCGCCAACGTCGGTCTGAACCTCGTGCTCGTTCCACGCATGGGCTTTATGGGTGCAGCCTGGGCGGCGCTCGGGACGAGCGCCCTGGCGGTCGTCTGGTCGACGGTCATGGCGCGCCGAATCGGCGTCAGCATCGCGGCCGGCGAGCTGGTACGAGCGTGCGTCGCGGCTGGAGCGTTCGGCGCGGCGCTCGGCGTTTCCCAGGCCGCAGGACTTCCGGCGCTCGTTGCCGCGGGCGCCGCGCTCGCGGCGTACGTCCTGGCGGTCCTCGCATTGCGGATCGTCCGATGGCGCGAGATCGCGGAGCTGGCGCCGGGCGCGAGGGCCGGCCGACCGGCATTGCCCGTGCTGGAGGGGGTGTGACGGCGCTCAGCCTCCCAACCTTCTCCGTCATCATACCCACCTACAATCGCGCCGAGATCGTGGCGCGGACCGTTCGGCATTTCATGGCGCAGGACTACCCGCCGGACCGATTCGAGGTCTTGCTCGTCGACAATTCCACGGACCGGACTCCCCAGCTCGTCGAGGAGCTGGCCGCGGAGTCCCGGTGCTCGGTCCGCGTGATCGCGACCCACATTCGATTGCCGGCGCGGAAACGGAACCTCGGGCTCGCCCAGGCCCAGTTCGACTACGCGCTCTTCTTCAACGACGACGTTTGGGTGGAGCCCAATCTCCTTCGCGAGCACGCGCAGACGCACGCCGAGCACGACGCGCCGATCGCGGTGCTCGGGCTCGTGGAGCAGTCCACCGAGATGCCCTGGTCGCCGTTCCAGGAGGTCTGGCGGCCCTTCGCCTACGACGACATCGCCGACCGGGCCCACAAGACCGTCCCATACCGGTATTTCTGGTCGATGAACCTCTCCCTTCCACGGCGGGTCATGATCGATCGAAACCTGGTGTTCCACGAGGACTGGGCGGAGATCGGCCACGAGGACGTCGAGCTGGGCTATCGATGGACGCGAGCGGGGTACGAGATCGTCTACAACCCTCGCGCCCGCGGCGAGCACTTCCACCCCATGACCTTCGAGAGCGGCTGCGCCTTCGCGGAGAGCATCGGCCGCGGGCTTCGCGATCTCCACGTCCTCGTGCCGGACCCCGATCTCCTGGGCTACTACGGCGTGTTCTCGCGTCGCAATCGGCCCCGCAAGTTCGTGCGCGGCCTCATTCGTGAAGTGCTCTTCAATCCGTGGACCGTGCCCTTCGTCCAGCGGTGGCTCTCCCGAAGGAAGACGTCGTACAGCTGGCTCGCGAAGTGGCTCGGCTGGAAAGTCATGCTCTTCTACTGCAACCGGGGCTTTCGGCGCGCCCCCCAGCGCCACCCGACGCCGGTGCCTACAAGGCCGCTCGGCGACCAGATGATGGGCGCCTAAGGTGACGGGCATCTCCTGGCCGGCGGCGGATGGCCGCGCGGCAGGCGCCGGGCCATGGTCGGCGGGAATCAGCCGGCGAGCCGTACTGGTCGCCGCCGTTGGCATGGCCGCCGCGTCGGCGATGGGCGGCGTCCTGCTCGCCGAGCGCCAGTTCTACGCGCAGCTGGTCGTCGTCAGCGCCGTGCTGTTCGCGCTCGTCACCCTGGGGGCTCGGAAACGCGAGCGATTCATCCTGATCGTCCTGGTCCTCAGTACCCAGCGCCTCTTCTATAAGCTCCTCGGGCCCACGGACACGGACATCGCGGGTGGGGTCGCCGGTCTCTACGTCCAGACTCCAGACATCCTGCTGGTGGTGCTCGCGTGCTTCTGGGCTGCGAGCGGCACCGCGCTCACCGATTTGAAGCAGGCGTTGATGCGGCCCGTGGTCTTCATCCCCCTGCTGTGCGCCATGTCGGTACTTCCCAGCTTCCTGGCCGCCACCGCGCCCTACTTTTCGCTCGCCGAGTTCGTCCGCATGGCATGGATGCTCGCGCTCTACGTCTACGTCGCGGCCCGCGTGCGCGACCGGCGCGACCTCCTCGCGGTCCTCGGCGCGCTCCTTGCCATCACCTTCATCCAAACGCTGCTGGCCACCGCCCAGTGGGCGACGCAGAGCTCGCTGGGCCTGGTGCGCGTCGGGGATGAGTCCCAGCTCGTGACCCGAGTCGCCGATGACGCGGAGATCGTTCGGCCGAGCGGAACGATTCTGCATCCGGTCTTCCTCGCCGCGATTCTCGCCGAGATCGGGCTGGTGGCCCTGAGCGTCGGGCTGAGCACCGAGAGCAAGCGCTGGCGGCTGCTGTGCTTGCTCTCCGCGGGAGCCGGGCTCCTGGGCATGGTCCTGTCCCAGACGCGCGTGGCGTTCCTCACGATCATCCCGGTCGCCGGCGCCGTCTGCGTCTGGGCGATCAGCCGCGGGTACGTCAGGCTCCGGACGGTGGTTGGCGTGGTCGCGATGGTCGGGATCGTGTCCGTTGTCGCCAACGCGCTCGTGACCCACGGCAACATTGCGGAGGGCATTGCGCGCAACTTCCTGAGCGAACACGTTGGAGTCGAGGTGGAAGCGCGACAGCAAGTGAACGAGGTGGGGCTGAGCGTGGCGCGGGATGCGCCCCTCGTCGGCGTTGGCCTTGACAACTACGAACAGGTGCTGCCGCGGTACGACCGCTACGGAATCGGATTAACGGGGCTGCCGCCGCACAACCTCTACATCCTCGTGCTTGCGGACACGGGGGTGGTGGGGCTCGCCGGGATGCTCCTCACGTTTTGCGCGCTGGTGGTCGGGGCCTTTCGCCTGGCGCGATCCAGGGACCGAACGCTCGCCGGGATCGGGGTGGGGGCGCTGGCGATGTACGCCTTCTATGCCCTTGAAGAGACGACGTCCTTCACGCTTCGCCACGACGTGCCCTTGCTCGGCTTCTGGCTCCTGGCCGGCCTCGTGGCGGCGGGCCTGCGGATCGCCGAGCGCGAGGGCCCGGCAACTATGTCGACAGGGGCCCGCTGATGTTCTCTGACGGCTGGCTCAAGGTCCGGTGGGCTGCGATTTCCCTCGTCGTGACAGGAGGCCTGCTGACCACGCCTGCTCGCTTGGCGGCCGACGTTCGCGCCGATCAGCCGCCGGCCCCAGCTCCGCGAAAGGTGGTCTTCGCCGCGGTTCCGCGTCCGGAGCCCACGGGCCCGTCCGGCAATCCGCAGATCTACACCGTCAACGAAGACGGTACGGATCTCCGCCAGCTCACATTCGACGAGAGCGCGTCCGCCGACTGGCCCGTCTGGGTCATGGGTGGTCGGAAGATTCTCTATACGATCGAATCGACGGGCGAGCGGGAGGACGAGAGCGGAATCTATCTGATGAACGCGGACGGGACGGGCGCCGAGCGTCTCCTCGCGACCCACCACCGTGTCGTTCAGCCCAAGCTCGCGCCGGACGGATCGAGCGTGCTCTTCACGGCCTCCTGGGAGACGTTCCCGGTCGTCGCCCTCTACAAGCTCGATCTCGCAACCGGGCGCGTCCAGAATCTCACCGCGGTGACGTCGCCCGCGCAGGGTTTCGACAGCGACCCGCGCTGGTCGCCGGACGGCGGGGAGATCATCTTCACGTCGGGGTCCGCGCAGGACGGCGCGCTGAGCAGCCCGCAGGTCTACACCATCGCCGCCGACGGGAGCCACCGGCAGGCGCTCACGAACGATGAGTTCTGGTACACCGACCCGGCCTTCGCGCCGGGCGGGCGCAGAATGGCCGCGTCCGTCTTTCGCGGCCACGAGTGGCCGTTCCCCTCGGATCAGCGCGGCAAGTTCCCCCTGCCGGTTGACTGGCACATCGTTGTGCAGGACGTCGACACGGGCTCGCAGACGCTGATCACCCAGGGCAAGAACTGCGCGCCGCGGCGGCCGTCCGACGAGCCGTGCGCGCCAGACGAGGGACCGAGCTGGATACCGGTCTGGATTCCCGGCGAAGACCGCATCGCATTTCTTTCGCTTCGGCGTCAAGACCTGGCCGGCATCTATTCGGTCGACGCAAACGGTGGCGACGCCAGGATCGTGGTCGAGCTGCCCGGCCAGGTTATCATCTGGCACGACTGGGTGGCGCCGGAATCCGGCGCGGATCGGCAGCGAGCCGTTTCCCTCCACGCGGCAACGGCGCCGGGTCCTCGCCTGCTCTTCGGGGCGTTGACCTACCCCACGCGTCGCGATCCAGCGGGAAACTTCTGGGCAGACACCGAGGCCGGGCAGTCGTTGTCCCCCACAGCGCAGCTCTTCACGATGTCCGCAGGCCCATCCGACGTCGCGCCGCTGCCGTGGCCCCGTTCGGACCTTGCGCCAGACTTCGCCCGATGGACGAAAGACCGCTCCAGCATCGTGTTTACCGCGAGCGTGCCCGTGGACGCGTCTCAGGCGCCGCCGCGACCGGGCGCCACGGTCGTTCCGCGCGCCGCTCCGGGGGGAGCGCCCTCCTTCGGCGACCCTGTCATCGCGGGGGACGAAGGGGCGGCGGGGCGAGCGGCCGCGAATGATGTGCCGACTCAGGCCCTGGACCAGGTCTTCGTCGTGTCCGCCGATGGGTCGGGTTTGCGCCAGATCACCTCGCCCTGGTCGTACGACGCCCTCGACGCCCCTCCCGCGAATGATCCTCGCTCCAACGTCGAGCCCGACGTGTCGCCCGACGGCCGCTCCCTCGTGTTCGCCAACGTGTCGTCCGTCCGGCAGGAGTCGTGGATCCTGCGAGCCGATTTGGCAACGGGAGACGTCATCAACTTGACCAGCGTCACGTGTGGCTTTGCCCTCTGTTACGACCGAACGCCTCGCTTCTCTCCGGACGGGTCTGCCATCGCGTTTGCTTCGTATGCGGGCGGGCGGATGCAGATTCACACGATGCTGGCGGACGGGTCGGGTGACCGCCAGGTCACGGATGACGACGCGGATGCGGTCGATCCCTCGTGGTCGCCGGATGGTGGTTCGCTGGCCTACACGAGACTTTCGGGGGCGGATTCGATTGGCGACGCTGTCTCCGATATCGGACCGTGGTCGGTCGTCGTGGTGAATCTCGCGACTGGCGACGAGCGTACCATCGCCAGCGGCGTCGGGGGAATCCGTCCCGCCCCGCTGTGGGGACCGGACGGAGCGACGATCGCCTTTTTGGAAGACGCGCACGGTCAGCCGGACGTCTACACGGTCCCCGCGACCGGTGGCGATCCGAAGCCGCTTCTCGTTTCGACCACGTCCTGGGAGTTGTTTTTTGACTGGCGCTGAATGGGTGTGGTCGGACAGATGTTGAGTCCTCGATCGTTGACCGTGCCAGGCGAGACGACGGAGGTCACGGCGCGGACGGGTTCCACGGTGGGTGTGAGCGTCATCATCGTGAACTGGAACACGCGCGCGCATCTGCAGGGCTGTCTCCAGAGCGTGGTCGACCACGGATTGCGTCAAGCCTCTATGGAGATCGTCGTGGTAGACAATGGCTCGTCGGACGGATCGCGCGAGATGGTCCGCGACGAATGGCCAACGATCCGCCTGCTGGAGAACGCGGAGAACGAAGGATTCTCGCGCGCCAACAACCGCGGGATCCGAGCGAGCACCGGAGAATTCCTCCTGCTCATCAACAGCGACGCGCGGCTCCGGCCGGGCGCGCTCGACGAGATGCTGCGTGTCATGCGGTCCGATGAGCGCGCGGCCGTCGTGGGGCCGCGTTTGGAGTTCGGGGATGGACGCTGGCAGCGCACAACGGCCGGGCGGGCGCCCTCCCTCCGGACGGCCATCAACCACTATCTCTTCGTCGATCGCCTCGGGATTCCGCACCCATGGTTCGCGGGGCTGTATCTTTCGCGGGACGTCCGCCGCGCGTTTCGACCGGATTGGGTGTCCAGCGCGTGCATGCTGGTCCGGCGGGCCGCGCTCGAGGAGGTCGGCCTGCTGGATGAGCGTTTCTTCATTTATATGGACGACGTCGACCTCTGTCAGCGTGTCCGCGATCGGGGCTGGAACGTTTGGTACTGCCCCGATGCTCGGGTCATCCACTACATGAGCCGCAGCTCTTCCGAGGCAGGTGGCATAGCCCCGCCCGCGGCGGTGCGCGCCTTCAATGCGTACTTCGCGCGCCGCTATGGAGCCCGGCGCTGCGCCGCCCTCCGCGCAGCCGAGGTGGCGGGGTTCGGCATCCGTGGGGTCGCGCTCTCCATCGCCGCAGCGCTCCGCCCGACGCGCATCGACCTGGTGGCCCGGGCGCGCGCGCAGTGGGCGTTTTGCCGGGCGGGCCTCGAACCGGTGCCGTCCCACGAGGAGCACGGCCGTGGCTAGGAAAGGGACCGAAGCGCCGGGCGCGGTGGCGCTGGACCTGGGCGAGGGCCTCTCGCTCTGGGACCTGATCCGCGCGGACTACCAGGCCCTCGTCGCCCTGGAGCGCGCGCGGCCGCCCTCGCTGCGCCGCCATCTCGACGTGCTCGCTCAACCGGGCCTCTGGGCGGTGGTCATTTTTCGTCTGGCCGTCGCCTGCCATCGGGCCCGGCTGCTTCCCATCGCCCGGATCCTCTTTCTGCTCAACCTCCTGATCTTTGGCACCGAGATGGCGCCGCGCGCCCGGGTCGGCCCGGGCCTCGTCGTGCCACACCCCATCTTCACGGGTTTCAGCGGCGGCACGCGGATCGGCCGGAACGTCACGCTGCTGGCCGGAGCGCACATCGGGTCGGGCGGGTTCGACGATCCCAAGAAGGATGGATTTCCGACCATCGGCGACGGCTGCAAGATCATGGACGGGGCGAAGATCCTCGGCCCGGTGGAGATCGGAGCCGGAGCCGTGATCGGCGCCAATGCCCTGGTCATGCGCTCGATCCCCGCCGGCGCCGTCGTCGTGAGTCCCCCAGCCCGCATCGTCCGGATCGATGAGCCAGGTGACGCCGCGGAGGAAGAGGTGATGAACGGTGTCGATCGATAGGGCCCGCGCGCGGTCGACCACCCATTTCTCCTCGTGGACGAGCGGCGTCCTGCGGCGACAGGCCCGCCTCGTCGCGGGGATCTTCGTCGTCGCCCTGCTCGCCCGCCAGGTGGAGGGCTTCTCGACCCGCATTGGCACGATGGAACGCACCGCATCGATGTTTCTTCCCGGCCTCGCCGTCACACCCTTTCTCGCGGCCGTCGGCTGGGTCATGCTGAACGTCGTGGTCGCCGCTGGGAGCATCGCGATCCTCGCGCGCACGGTCGCAACCCCCGGCGCCATCGGGCTCGGGCTGACGCGACCCGCTCCCTCGTACGCCGCCGTCGTGCTCGTCTCGATTGCCCTCACCGTCGCGTGCGCGCCCCTCATGTCGGCGCTGCTCTCCGGACAGGCCGCCGGCGTGACCCTGGCGCTGTTCGTGCTCGCGTTTCTCTCCCTCACGCAGGGTCGGGAGGACCTCGGCGGCGTCAGCCTGGCGCTCCTCGCGGTCGTCGAGCCGAGGATTCTCCTCGGTCCCTTCCTCTTCATCATCGTTCAGCGCCGGGTCCGCGCGGTGCTCGCGTTCTTCGTCGGGATCGCATCGTTCATTTGCCTGGGCGTCTGGACCGTCGGGCTGGTCGGCGTCGCGGCGTACGGTGGGTTGTTGGTGCGCACCCGGGGGTTCATCGGGGATCCGACGATGGAGGGGGTGTCGTGGCCGGTGGCCGGCGGGATGCCCTGGATCGGGCGGCTGCCCTTGGTGGACGCGGCTGCCGCGGCCGCCCTCGCCGCGGCGATCGGAGCGGGCGCCCTGCTCACGGTGGCGTACCGCTGGCGGCGGCGAGCGCCATCTGGACGGGCCTTCGTCCGGGCGTACGTCGGTTTCACGGCTGCCGGCCTGCTGGCCTTCCCGGGTCTGGTGTACCAGGACGTGGCCATTCTGCTTCCCTGTTCCGTCGCGGCGCTCTGGCTGGACCGCGCAGCGCTCGCGACTCTCGTCCACGAGGTCCGCCTCGCCGCCCGTTCGGCGCGCCGACGGGCCCGGGGCGGCCGCTTCGCCCCCATTTCGCGCTGGCGCTGGCCGGGCGTCGCCGTCGCGTCGGCGGCGGTGGTGTTTGGCGCGCCGTCGATCGCCTGGCTGGCCATCGGGCCCGCCGCGCTGGATGCGCCCGTTTGGGGGACCGTCGGCGCCATCGCGCTGCTCGCGTGGGTCATCGCAACGCTGCCCGCCGGCGGGCGCGCGGAAATCCCTCGCCCCCTTCGGGGGACAGGGCAGCATGAGGGGGCCATCGGGCTTCCCGCGCCCTCGACAGATCATTAAGGAGGTCCTATCGCGTGCGTATCCTTATCACCGGCGCGGGAGGAATGCTGGGCAGCGCAATGGCGCCGGCCCTCGCCGACGCCGGCCATGTCGTCTTCCCCACCGATCTTCGGGCGTCCACCGCGATGGAGGACTGTGCGCCCATCGATCGCACGCTGTCCCGAAACGGTCGGGGCGCCCCGCGGACCGGGACGCCGCTCGGTCACCTCGACGTGCGCGAGCCGACGGCCATCGACGCCTGGCTCGCGTGGACCCGCCCGGACTTCGTCGTGCATCTGGCGGCGGAAACGGACGTCGACCTCTGTGAAGCGCAGCCCGCGCACGCCTTCGCCACCAACGCGGCCGGAACGGAATACGTCGCTCGCGCGTGCCGGAGGGACGGCATCCCGCTCGCGTACGTCAGCACGGCCGGCGTCTTCGATGGCGAAAAGACCGAGCCGTACACCGAGGATGACCCGGCGATCCCGATCAACGAGTACGGGCGCTCAAAGCTCCAGGGAGAGTGCTGGACGCGGGAGCTTGTGGACCGGTCGTTCATCGTCCGCGCTGGCTGGATGGTCGGCGGCGGCGATCGAGACCACAAGTTCGTCGCGAAGATCCTGCACCAGATCCGCGCCGGGGCCAGGGTGTTGCACGCCGTGGACGACAAGTGGGGAACGCCAACGTACGCGCCGGATTTCGCGCGCTGCTTCGCCGCGCTGCTGGAGACGGAGGAGTACGGGCTGTATCACATGGCGTGTCTCGGCAGCGGCACGCGGTTCGATGTCGCGCGAGCCATCCTCAAAGTTCTCCGCAGCGACGTCGAGCTGCGCTCGGTGCCGTCCGAGTTCTTCAGGGAAGAGTATCCGGCCCCGCGCCCGCGATCGGAGATGATGCGCAACGCGCACCTCGATCGCCTGGGTCTGAACACCATGCGGCCGTGGGAGTCGTCGCTGGAGGAGTATCTGCGCACGGCATTTCCCCAATTTGCCTGCCCCGGCGAGCGGTCGCCAGACGGCGAACCGCACGCCGGGACTCTCGGGCGGCGTGTCTGATGGACTCGACGCGAAGCGCGACTCAGGCGAGCCCATCGGTGCCGCCGATCGACGTGGCGACCGCTCGAGTGGCGGTCGTCATCCCGATCCCGAACGATCCGGACTGGCGCATCTTCGAGTACATCCCCGAGGAGATCCCGATCATCGTCGTGGACGACAGTGACGGTCGCCTGTCGCCCGCGCCACGCCCCAATGTGCGCTTCTTCGACTACGCCGCGCAGCGGCGGTTCATGGGCAGCCACTACGACGCGATCCCCCACAAGAGCGCGGCGACGCGCAATTTCGGGCACGTGGTGGCCTATCGCGAAGGCTTCGACGTCATCATCGCCCTCGACTACGACTGCCGCCCGCGCCCATCGTGGATGCGCGAGCATCTCGATGCCCTCGGGCCGGTCCGGGACGCGGAAGCGCTCCAAGCGCAGTGGATCAACCCCATCGAGCAGCCGGGGATCTACGCGCGCGGGTACCCGTACGAATACCGCAACGCCGAAGCGGCCCCAACCCCCAGGCGGACCACCGGCAACGTGGTCGTCAACATGGGGCTGTGGGACAACATCCTCGACATGAACGGTGTGGACAAGCTCCAGCGCGAGGTGCCGGCCGATCCAGGCCCCAGCGGCGAGCGCACCCGCGTCGCCCTGGGGAACATCCCCGTGTGCGGCATGAACACCGCCTTCATCGCCGAGCTCACGCCCGCGTACTTCTTCCTGCCGGACATCTGGATCGAGGGCTGGCAGCTCTCCCGCCACGACGACATCTGGGGGGGCTACATCCTCAAGAAGCTCATGGACCGACGGGGCGACCTCTTCGCCTACGGGCGTCCCGTGGTCGAGCACACGAAGCAGACCAACCTGGAGCGGGTCATCAGCCTCGAGCAGTACATGCATCTGATGGCCAGGGAGTTCTACGAGCTGGTCGACCGGGCCGTCGAGAACGTTGCGCCCGCGAGCTATCGGACGATGTTCGCCCACTTCACCGAGGAGTATCGGCGCGCCGCGCAGAGCTCGCGGGCCCCGGCGCACTATCGGCGCGGGTTCGTTGAGCTGGGCGATTGGATGCAGCGCTGGGTCGACGCGTTCCGGTAGTACAGCCAGGCGCAAGGGTACGGGTTTTCGGTTCACCATGGGTTGAGGGATGCCGCCCGGAAGGGCGGGCCTTCGTTCTCGGAGCCGCGGCGCGCGGTTCACGGCGGCGGCCCTCAGCCGCCCGGAAGGGTGGCCCTTCCTTCTCGGAGCCCCGGCCCGCCGTTCACGGCGGCGGCACTCACCAAGCGGAGGGATGCCGCCCGGAAGGGTGGCCCTTCGTTCTCGGAGCCCCGGCCCGCCGTTCACGGCGGCGGCACTCAGCCGCCCGGAAGGGTGGGCCCTTCGTTCTCGGAGCCCCGGCCCGCCGTTCACGGCAGCGGCCCTCAGCCAAGGGAGGGATGCCGCCCTAAAGGGCGGGCCTTCGCTCGCGGAGCCCCGGCCGGCGGTTCACGGCGGCGGCTCTCGCCCAAGGGAGGGATGCCGCCCTAAAGGGCGGGCCCTCGTTCTCGGAGCCCCGGCCCGCCGTTCACGGCGGCGGCTCTCGCCCAAGGGAGGGATGCCGCCCGGAAGGGCGGGCCTTCGCTCGCGGAGCCCCGGCCGGCGGTTCACGGCGGCGGGACACAGAGGGATGCCGCCCGGAAGGGCGGGCCTTCGTTCTCGGAGCCGCGGCGCGCGGTTCACGGCGGCGGCCCTCAGCCGCCCGGAAGGGCGGGCCCTCGTTCTCGGAGCCGCGGCCCGCCGTTCACGGCGGCGGCCCTCACCAACCCGGCCCGCCCGCACCGTGTGCGTGCGTTCACTGTTTTCGCTTGTTACGATCCGGTACGCTAAGCCGGCATACGGCTGCCCTTCCCGCGGTTCCGGTCCGTCGCGCGGCGCAGTTTCGATCGCGTGACCATTGCATGCGGGCCGTGTGGCCGCGCAGTCACAGTTCTGTATCAGCATTGGAACGAATGCTTGACGGTCTGAGGAGTACAACGGTAGGCTGGAATGGATGTGACCGGTCGAGGACTCGTTACGTGGTCCGCTGTGCCCTGTCACATTTCGGTTTGCAAAACGTTTCAGTAGAGTGATTGTCTGCGTCGCAGCGCAGGCCTGCCGTGCGCGTATTGGGTGGGCCTATCAGGCGTTGCCGTCGGTCAAGGGGGCGACGGCTGAGAAGCGCGACGCGAGGAAGCGCGCAAACCAAGACGGAGGAAGCTAGGAGGAAGGAGCGCGAACTGCATGCAACCCAGACCCCCGCGTCGATCCCCCCCAATCCGGAGCCCACGGAGGTGCTCCAACGGCGTTATTCCCGCTCTCGTTTCTCACACACTTATCCATCGGAGGAACGCAAGCGATGATAGACGGTAACCGGTCCGGGCCGAGGATGGGCCTGTGGGCAGCGGCGCTGTGTGCACTCGTCGCCGCTGGGCTCATTGGCCTCATCCAACCGGCCGGCCAGGTGTCCGCAGCCGCGGGCGTGGAGAACTTCACGCTCGTGAGCCTTGCGAGCCAGGCGAGCCCCGGGAGTCGGGACGTCGCCTTCCTGTGGACGCCCGGCGCGACGACGTACACGCTGGTGCGCATGACGAGCAATGCCAGCGGCAACGCGGTGATCTCGGTCACCCCCACCCAGCCCTTCGGGCCGACGCTGGACTTCTTCCAGGACACGGTCCCCGCCTCGGCGGGGAGCGCGGCCTGCTACCAGCTCGTCGGCGTGACGGGCAGCACGACGAGCCGATCGGACGTGCTGTGCACCGTGTTTGGCATCGCAAACGGGCTCGTCCCAATCAACGCGCGCGTTGAGCTGGACCAGTCCACGACGACGATGAAGGTGACCTGGGATTCGACGCCCGGGGCAGCCGGCTACATCGTGTGGGCCGTTGGAACCGACGGCGTCCAGGTGACGACCGGGACCACGGTGAACGTGAACACGAACGGCCAGCTCACCTGCGTGGTCGTCATCACGGGGACAGCGACCGGCGCTGTGTTGGGGGTCTCAAACCTCCTGTGCGGCGTTCCGGGGCTTTCTTCCATCGTCGTACCGCCGACGGCGACGCGAACGGCGACCAACACGGGCACGCCGCCCACGTCGACGCCGACACGAACGAACACGCTCGCGCCAACGAACACGTCGACGAGCACCTCGACGGCGACGGGGACGCCTCCGCCGACGAGCACGCCGACGAATACGTCGACGCCGACCTCGACGGCGACCTTTACGCCGGCGAACCTCTCCATCTCGAAGATCGCCAACCCGAACCCGGTGAACGCCGGCGGGACGGCGACCTACACCATCACGATCACGAACTCCGGCCAGACCGCGGCGCCGGGCACGGCCGTCGAGGACGCGCTGCCCGCGGGCGTGCACTTCCTCGCCGCGGCCGACATCGACGGCCGCGGCTTCAACTGCGGCAACTTCGGCAACACGGTGGGATGCACCGGCGGCACGATCCCGGGTGGGACCATCTCCACTCCATCGATCAGCCGCATCAACATCCTCGTCACGGTGGACAACCCCTGCGTGGTCGTGTCCCCCGTGCACAACACCGTGACCCTGAACCCGTCTGACACGCCGCCCGGACCCTCCGCGACCAACGACTTGGTCATCAACGGATGCGTCCAGGCGACGGCGACGAACACGGCGACGGCGCCGACCGCGACGAGCACGGTGACCAACACGCCGACCGTGACGCGAACGCCGACCAACACGGCGACCGCGACCGCGACCCCGGCGGTGGACCTGCACATCGCGAAGACGGACCAGCCCGACCCGGTGACCAACCCGGGCGGCGGGCCCAACAACGGCGAGATCACCTACACCCTGGTCGTCCAGAACTCCGGCACGGCCGGCGCCAACAACGTGACGGTCACGGACATCCTGGACAACGGGATCTTCTTCGACTGCGCGAACGGGAACAATACGACAGGCTTCTGCAACTCGTCGGATCCCAACGACCCGGGTAACGCGGTCACCTTCCTCAGCGCGGCAGGCGACAGCAACTTCGTCTGCAACTTCAACGCGGGCGTCAACCCGCCCGGCAACGTCGTTCCGCCCACGGTCACGTGCACGGGCGGGCAGATCGGCCCGAACGGCGGCGCGACGATCACCATCGTCGTCGGCACGAACGCGGCCTGCTCGGCCATCATGAACGTGGCCATCGTGAACCCGACGCACAACGTCAACGAGAGCGACTTCAACAACAACACGGCCGTGTCGCAGACGGCCTGCGGCGCCGGCGCCAACACGCCGACGACCGTTCCGTCGCTGACCGGCACGAGCACCCAGACGCGAACCCCGACGGTGACCCAGACGCCGACGTCGACGGCGACCGCGATTCCGGCGAGCGGCCTCTCCTTCGTGAAGACCGACAATCCGGACCCGGTGGCCCTCGGCCAGACCCTCACCTACACCCTGCAGCTGGCGAACACCAGCGGCGTGACCATCAACGGCATCGGCCTGACGGACACGCTGCCCGGTCAGGTCCAGTTCGTGAGCACCGACGCCGACCACGGCATCGTGTGCGGCGAGGTGGGCGCGACCTTCCCCGGCACGCAGACGGTGAGCTGCGGCGACGGCTCGATCCCCAGCGGCGAGACGGCCACGATCCACATCGTCGGCCTCGCGCAGTTCTGCGGACCGATCACCAACACCGCGAAGCTGACGTCGCCGTCCGCGGCGAACAACACGGCGACCCAGGTGACCACGGTGTCCGGCTGCAACACGCAGACACCGACCCCGACGGTGACCAACACGCTGACGCCAACCGCGACGGCCACGGGCACGCCGACGGTCCAGCTCGGCATCGTGAAGACCCAGTCGACCAATGCGACGAACCCCGGCGGCGCCGTGACCTACACGCTGACCATCAGCGCGACGGGCACCGGCACGGCCACGGGCGTCTCCGTTGACGACACGGTCCCGAGCCAGCTCACCATCGGCTCCATCGTGGCGAGCAACTCGTTCTCCTGCATCGTGAACAGCACACCATCGCCGAACACGGTGCACTGCACGGGCGGCTCCATCGCGGCGGGCACCAACGCGATCATCTCGATCCCGACGGTGGCCAACGCCTGCACCAGCGGCGTGACCAACACGGCGACCATCGTGGCGCCGGCCGACACGACGCCGGGCGACAACAGCTCGACGACGCCGTCGCTGGCCATCAGCTGCGGCGACGAGTCGATCGCTATCGGGACCCAGCTATTCCAGACCCGCGATACCTCCGGCGGCGATAGCACCGACTTCGTGGCGGTCACCGTAACCACCGGCGCGGGCACGGCGGTCGGCAAGGGCACCGTGACGGTGACGTTCGACACCGGCTACACGGTGACCAGCGTCGTCCCGAGCGGGACCGCTCTGTGGCAGAACTGCACGGGCATCGGCACCAGCAACGTCCTGACGTGCACGGTGTCGAACCCGAGCGCGACGACGGCGACCGCGACCATCAACGTGGCGATCTCGGCGGCGAACACGTCGCAGGGTGACCATGGGTGGACGGCCGTCCGCGCGGTGCAGTTCGGCGACGGCACCCCCGCCAACAACACGGTGAACGGCACCGTGTCGACGATCTACAGCTACAACCTCGTCGTCTCGATCAACGACAACCTCGACCCGGTCAACTCGGCGAGCCCGGCGCCCGACTTCGCGTACGTCGTCACCGTGACGAACAACAGCGCGGGCGGGCACCCATCGCCGCCGGGCTGGGTCGTGAGCGGCGGCCTCGCGGACCGGAACTCGAACGGCGACCCGGGATCTGGCGGCGCGCCAGCGGGCGGGGCGACGGTCTTCTCCGTGACGTCGAGCCGGATTGCGGACTCGTGCTCCGGCGCGGCGACGCGCTTCTACCAGTGCGCCATGGCGGGCCTCAACGCGGGTGACACCGTAACCATCGTGGTCCAGGTGAACGCGCCCGCGGCCCAGACCGCCAGCTCCTTCTCCGCCGACGCCGAGGCGAGGAACTCGATCCCAACCGGCGGCGACGGCTTCGGCCCGGCCAGCAACGGCGCCCTGGCGGGCGAGAAGAACACCAACGGCGGCATGATCACCTACACGAACAACCCGCCGTCGAGCATCCGCAGCGATGATCGCGACGTGGAGTTCACGTCGGTGACGTAGCCGTCGGCGCCAACCTCCGCGGAGGACCGCTCGCCCCCAGCGTGTCAACGGGCGAGCCGCCCTCCAACGAGGGATGAGCCGACGAGGCGAGGGGGCTCCCGAAAGGGGGCCCCCTCGCTCTGTATCGGGGTCGCTTCGTGGCGGCCAATCGGGGTACCATCAGGCGAGACCGGCGCGCAGCTCGGGCGCCGAAGGGGAGACATACAGCCGTGGTTCGTCGATCTCGATTCTTCGCCGGGCCGGTCCGGTGGACCGGCCTCCTCATCCTCGGCCTTGGCCTGCTGGCCGCGTGCTCCGGTGGGGCCGACGATGCGCGCTCGTCTCAGCCGGGAGCCCCCGCTGGGACGCCGTTTCCGCTCTCGACGCCCGATTCCGCGGCCCTTCCCGCCGACGCGCAGCCCCTCGGCGAAGGGGATTTCGGGCTCGGCGACGGCCCGGGCGGCACTGTCCAGGGGAAGCTGACCGGCGCCACCGTCGAATGCGATACGGCGGGCTTCATGCACGTCAAGACGTCCGATGGGACGTTCCTGGCCGGCGTCGTCCGGGCGGGCGACTGGGACTGCCAGCGGGCGCTCGACAAGTGGACCGACATGAACAAGTCGGCCGCCGCGGTCGGCGTTCGCCACGCCGGGTCCGGCGACAACGAGACCCTGACGCTGATCAACGACGCGGGCGGCTCCCTGACGATGCGCGTCTCGGGCGCCTGGCGCCAGGGCTGATCCGCCCCCCGCTCGTCCTGAGCCTGGCGAAGAACCTGAACCCATGGAAGGGCGGGCGGATTGAGCCGCCGCCGTGAACGGCCGGCCGGGGCTCCGGGAACGAAGGCCCGCCCTTCCGGGCGGCTGAGGGCCGCCGCCGTGAACGGCGGGCCGGGGCTCCGGGAACGAAGGCCCGCCCTTTAGGGCGGCATCCCTCCCTTGGGCGAGAGCCGCCGCCGTGAACGGCGGGCCGGGGCTCCTCCGTCACAATGTGACGAGCCGACGTCTCCGAATCGTTTCGAATTGCGAACACAAGATGTTCGATTTGCACTATACTAGGCGCTGGATCTCCTCCGCCGCGCTCCTCGGAGGGCGGCTCCCGCGATACCGGTGTCACGAAACGACGACATTCAGGGGGGACGTTGATGCACCGATCCGTTGCGATTCTCGCGACAATCGCCGTGGTTTTTTCCCTCGTGCCACTCCTACCCTTTGTGCCGGCGCAGATCGCGCTGGGCAGCCCGCAGAGCTACGTCTGCACGGGCTCCGCCGATGGCACGGGCATTAACGCCGTGATCGCGGCCTCGAGCCCGGGCGATACCCTGACGGTCAGTCAGGGGCCCGGGGTGAGCTACTGCCAGATCGACGTGCCCATCGTGATCGACAAAACGCTGACCTTGCAGGGTCAGGGGAAGGACGTCACGTACCTGAAGGGGCCGGGCGTCGAGAACGTCGCCGCGGAGGTGGCGGCGGCCCAGGCGAAAGCGGCAACGGCGAAGGCGGCGGCGAAGACGAAGCTGGCCACGGCGACCGCGACCCTGCGGGCGCGGGCCAACACCAGCGGAGCGAGCGGGCCCGCGACCAAGCAGGCGAAGCCGGGCACCGGTCCGGGCTCCGGGACCGGCGCCGGGCGGAACGCAGGCGCGCGAGCCAACGCCCAGGGCGGGAGCGGCAAGGGGCACGCTGCACGGGCCGCGGCGAAGCAAGCCCATCGCGCAAACAGCCAGGGCAACGCCCGGTCCGGCGGGAAGAACGATCCGAAGGCGACCGCGCAGCGGATCTACAACGCCTTTGTGAGCCAGTGGGTCGGGGCGCCCAAGAGCAATGCGAGGGCCAACGCCCTGGCGACCGTGAATACGAGCACCGGGCCCGGCATCGGCGTGCTGGACAACCTGGGAACGGTGACGATCCAGAACTTCACGATCACCGGCTTCAACAACACCGGCGTCGACGACGCTGGCGGCGCCATCTTCGTCGGGATCGGCACGCCGGTCGTGATTCGGAACAACGCGATCCGCCTGAACTCGGCGAGCCGCGGGGGCGGGATCGCGCTCCTGGAGGACAACGACGGCAGCCAGATCGCGAACAACACCTTCGAGAACAACGTCGCGATGTACACCGGCAGCTGCTGCATTCCCACGTCGGGGAGCATGGCTCAGGAGGGCGGCGCCCTCTGGGTGCTGACCGACGTGGACAACCTGCTCATCAGCGGCAACACCTTCACCAGCAACAGCTCGAACAGCTCGGGCGGGGCGATCGCCATTGGCTGGACCAACAAGAATCTGACCATGTCCGGGAATACCTGCCAGTCCAACGTATCCATCAACGGCCAGAGCGAGGGCGGTCGGGGCGGCTGTGTCAAGGTGTCGGGCAACGGACCCGACTTCAGCAACGCGCTGGGCAACAACAGCAGCCCGACCTTCACCTCGAACCAGTTTCTCAATAACAACGCTGCGGGGTCCGATGCAGCCGGGGGCGCGGTGAGCATCGGCTCCGGAAACGGGAACACGACGTTCACGGGCAACACGTTCCAGGGCAACTTCGGCGATTACGAGGGCGGCGCGCTGCGGATCGGCGACCAGGGGTACCACCACACCTTCACGGGCAACACCTTCGACAGCAACTTCGCCGACGATCGCGCCGGCGCCATCCATCTGGGCGGCATCAACTCGACCTGCGGCGCGCCGACGACCTTCACTGGAAATACCTTCATCCACAACTCGGCCGTCAGTGCGGCTGGGGCGATGTGGATCGGCGCGACGAACTCGTGTCTGCAGTTCGTCGGGAACACGTGGACGGAGAACGCCGCAGAATATGGCGGCGGCGCTATCAGCTACGGCGAGTACTCCCCGGCCCCGCCGACCGCCGAGACGTTTGGCCAGCCGAACGCCCAGGTGCTGATGCAGAACGAGACCTTCACGGGCAACTCGGCCGGGTCGGGCGAGTTGGGTGGCGGCGGCGCGGTGCACTTCGACGTCGGCATGCCGAACCTCCAGATCCTGGGGGGGAGCTTCAGCGGCAACGCGTCCTACTATCAGGGCGGGGCAGTGTCGTTCCTGTGCAGCAGCTGCAACAGCCCTGACTTCGCCTCGCCGCGGGTGACCATCGACGGCGCCAGCTTCACCAATAACTCGTCGCAAAGCGACGGCGGGGCCATCTTCACCTCGTCGTCGTATGTCATGGACCACTTCACCATCAAGAACGCCACCTTCCAGGGCAATAGCTCGACAAACAGCTCCGGCGGCGCCATCGAGATCGAAGCGCAATCGCCGAATATGACGATCCAGAATACGAGCTTCATCGGCAACTCATCCTACGACCAGGGCGGGGCGATCCTCTTCGACGCTCTGGTGAACAGCTTGCTCGTCACCGGGTCGACGTTCCGAGGGAACAAGGCGACCGACGACCGGGGCGGCGCCATCTCGTTCTACGACGACACGACGATCAACAATGCGGGCACGCCGGCCGCCATCACCAACAGCACGTTCTCGGGCAACAACGCGTACGAAGATGGTGGCGCGCTCTCCTTCGCGGCTCCCTCGGACGGATTCCAGGTCATCGGCAATACCTTCAGCGGCAACAACGCGGACGTCGATGGCGGCGCCATCTATTGGGACGCAACCCGCACCACCACCAATGCGCTCATCAAGGGGAATACCTTCGACGGTAACAAGACCGATGGCAGTGGGGGCGCCGTGTATTTCGGCGGCAGCAGCGGCAGCACCGGTCTGGAGGTGCGGGAGAACCGGTTCACGCGCAACAGCGCGCAAGGAGCCGGCGGCGCCTTCCAGCTGGGCAATGGCGACATTCTCACCACTCAGGATCCCAACGCGACGATTCACCACAATTGGTTCGAGTCCAATTCCGCCAGCAATACTGGCTGCTGCGGCGACACGATTGGCGCGGGCGGCGGCCTGAAGGTTCTGGGCGAGGTGCCGGGGCTTCGGGTGTACGACAACGTGCTGACCCGCAACACGTCGCTACAGGGCGGGGGCAACTTCGCCGCGCTGTGCAGCGTCTGCACGGGCACGAGCGACATGCAGGTCTATAACAACACGTTCACCTTCGGGTCGGCGCCGACGCAGGGCGGTGGTGTGCTCGTCCAACATAAAAACGCCGACACCGTTGGAACCGACGGCATCGCGGACAGCATCGCCTTCTGGAACAACGTCGCGTATCTGAACACGGCCGGGGACTTCGCGGCCGAGGACACCTC
>DASRDP010000003.1 GCA_035652535.1 Chloroflexota bacterium | reverse complement strand
GCTCGATCTGGAAGCCGAGATGGCCGCTGAGCACCCGCCCCACCGGGCCGATCTCGAAGTTGCTGCTGCCCATCACCTGCCGGGCGTACCAATGCGCCCTGTCTTCCCCTTCGAGATCCTCCTCGCGGAAGGTGGCGGTGCCTTCAGTGAGATGGCCGCAGTAGATCACTGCGTAGGCCCACCCGTTGCGGACCGCGTTCGCGAGCGCATTGCCCGCGGCCACCTTCGCCGCCAATGGCCCCGCCAGCGCCGGATAGCCGACGTAATCGGCGAAGCTCCTGCGACTGGCTTTTTTCACGAAAGCCCAGAGGTCACGAGCCCGTTCGCCCCGGGGGCGCCTCCTCTTCGCCGCCTTCAAGCGACGTGGCCGGAGGTAATCGAGCAGGCCGATGTCATAGGCCCCGATCATGTACTGGAAGAACAGGCCGCTGAGCGGACTGAGCAGCGGCTGCGCGAGGTGCGCCGGGTTCCAGGCGACGTCATCGGAGAACCGGAACGCCGTGTAGCCGAAGTCTTCGTCCCGCCCGATCACGTTGGTGAAGACGTGGTGGGTCGCATTGTGCGCTCGCTTCCAGCTCTTCGCCGTGCCGACCATCTCCCATTCGTAGGTCGCGGAGCTGAGCGTCGGATCGTGCATGAAGTCGTACTGGCCGTGCAGCACGTTGTGACCGATCTCCATGTTGTCCAGCACCTTGTAGGCGGCGAGCGCGAGCACGCCCGCGCTCCAGCTGATCGGCTCGAGGCTGAAATGGATGAGGAGGCGACCGGCGACGTGCGACATCCGCGCGAACGCTCGCACGCTCCGGATGTGCTCGGCGTCGCGATCGCCGACCTTGGCCAGGTATTCGGCGCGGACGGCATCGAGCTCCGCACAAAACGATCTCGACTGGTCGGGCGACAGCATGCGCGTGTTCTCTCGTTTCTGTTGGGCGTCAGGATGGGCGCGACGCATGATCTAAGGGGTCCTCATCATGACCATGTCATCGCGCGAATGACCTCCAGGTGGAGGTCGAACAGGATCGGATTGCTCGAGCGGCGAATGGCTTCTCGAATGCCACCCTCGGCCGGACGCGTGAACAGAAGCGGGAATCTCCGGTTGCCGAGGCCTCCAGCGATGACGGCGAACCTCCCGCCCAGCAACGGCAGCTTCGCCGCTGCGCCATCGAGGATGGCTATCGAGCCTTGATCGGGACCGGATCGAGCGGCCCTTGCTCAGCCTCCGGCGCGGCCGGGACCTCGAAGAGCTCGGCGTGAGAAATGGATACCTGCGACCGCCCGATCCCCAGCCGCATCCGCACGTCGTGGTCGAGGCTGGACAGCGCGTCCTCCAGGCGCTGCACCCGCTGCTCGATGTCCAGGCCCTTCTGCTGCGACTGGTGGCGGTACTCCATCTCCAGCGTCAGCTCGCGCTCCCTGAACTTGAAGTACTTGATGGCGATGATCGCGAGCGCCGGGAGCCCGACCGCCACGCCGACGGTGACGATGGTCCCGACCACACCGATGATCAGACCGACGAGATTCGGCTGCATGCCTTCTTTACGCAACAGACCTGCCTGAATTTCGCCTGCTGCGCCCGGCCGACTTCCGGCGATACGGCCGCCCCTTGCGCACGCGGACCGGGGCGGCCCTGATCGGGAACACGTCGCCCTCGTCGCCTACTTTCTCTGGTCGTGCGGCACAGAGCAGGTGGCGGTGCTGGAGGCCACGTTCCCGGCGATGTCCCGCGCGGAAGCGGTGATGGTGTACACGCGCCCGCGACCCGAGCCCAGCCGATCGGCGCGGACCTGGACCACCCCGCCGCTCACCACGATGTCGCCGCCGGCGCTCTGGGGCTCGCTGCTCGTGACCTCGATGGAGAGCGATTCCGTATGCCAGCGGTCGATGGAGTGGAGTCAAGTACGGTCGCAGCAAAGAAATACACAGTTGCAGGCGCCGCGGGCCGCGCTCGCGTCGTAACCGGAGGATCAGGCTGAAGGAAGAACCTCCTTGCGCGCCGAGGTGTAGCCGAACCCCGGCCGCACTCTGTTACGGTCCGCAACGTGAAGGGAGACCGCCAGGTCGCGCCCCTTCACGGGTGGCGGCGGCCACTTCCGGAAAATAGCAAGCGACCGACGGGATCCCTGGGCGAGAAATGCGGGGACCGGCTCACCGGCAGCCGGTCCCCGGTGGCTTGCTAATCGTCGTCGCTCAGGCCGGCGATCCGTGCCGCATCTCCGGTCAGTCGCAGCACGTGCAATCCGCTGTCGGCGCGGTCCACGATGTAGACGAAGCCGCGGTCGTCGGTCGCGACGTTGTTCGTCTGCACCGCCTGGACGCAGACGTTCGGATCGCCCCGGAACGGCGCGCATCGGAGGTCCGTGTTCGCATTGACTGCCGGGATGAAGAAGGCCACCTCCTTGGGATCATATGGATCCCGAATGTCGGTGACGCGTACGCCGGCATTGAACTGGGAGGTGAAGACGAGCTTCTGGTAGAAGGGCGGCCCGAACTCCTCGTTCGTCGCGTGCGGCCCGAAGCGTCCGCCTCGCGCGCAGAAGTGCCCGCTTGCTTCCGGCACCTGGTACGTCGCGATCGACTGCGGACGCCCTTCGTCCGTCGCGTCCACGGTGAAGCTCAAGTGCCGGACCTGTCCGGCGCAGAAGTTTGCCGTTGCCTCGGACGTGACGAAGACGATGTCGCGAGGCGTTCCGAGATCCGGGTTGCCCGTTTCAGGAGCGACGATGAAGTCCTGGATGGGGATCTTCCCGATCGGAAAGCTCGTGTGAGCGCCGTTGTCCGGATTCATGATCCAGCGCCCGAGCTCTGCCGTCTTGAAATCGGTGCAGGGAGTGGGGAGCTGCGAAGACGCGGCGGAGCCACAGGTGACCCCCGTGCCCCACGGCGGCGGCAGCAGCTTCGTGCGGTCGACGATCTGCATGACTCCCGAAGAACTGGTCCCATAGGCGAAGTAGACACGGTCGAGTGTGGCGCCCGTTCCAGAGATGGGATTGCTGGAGGCGTTGGGACCGGTGGAGATCGGACCATGGATGCTGGGGACGGTGGTGCCGAAGTGCGGGATCGGCGCTCCACCCGGTTGCTGGCCGTCGAGCGCCCAATCGCGGAGGAAGACCGGGCTTGCCGGGTTGCTGAGGTCGAAGATGAAGATGTGGTTCCCACCCTTCCAACCCGACGCGGTGTCATTGCCGCGCCGGCCGACGATGTAAGCGATGCCCGTGTCGCACTCCCACCAGCTCTTGTGCGTTCCTGCCAGCGCTCCCGGCTGTCCCGTCCCTGCTCCGATGACGGGGTTGCTGCCCGCAACGGTTCGCACTCCAAAGGGGGAAGCCGGATTCGTCACATCCCAGATCTCATGCGCTGTATTCCCATAAGTGCGGAGCATGAAGACTCTCCCGGTGTTGGCGC
>DASRDP010000002.1 GCA_035652535.1 Chloroflexota bacterium | reverse complement strand
GGTGGGCAGGTCGTCGATGGGGAGCTGGCCGATCTGGACATCCGCGGTTCGTCGCATTCGCCATCCCTGCGGTCCTCTGGCGGACGACACCAAGGCGCATGTCCCCATAGGGACAGCGCCTTCGTTCAGGTGGCTGCTGCGAGAATCATCAAGGCCTGGTCAGCGAGTGTGCCTCCATGTCCCGCAGTCCGCCGGCGCGCCAGCCCTGCTCAGCACGGGCGCGGATGCCACGCAGCATGGCCCGCTCCATCACGAAGTGCGGCACCTCCATCACCAGCATATAGGCCAGCCCCACCAGCCAGCGCGGCCGGCCCCCGATCCGGAACCGCTGGATTAGTCGGGTACGTGTCGCACCCTCCGGCTCCAGCACGAACGCCCACGTGGCAGACGCTGGTTGCCGGGTGCGCGGGTCCAGAATCTGCCAGAGGAGCAGGCGTCCTGGCTCAACTCCCGCCACGACAAGCGTATCCTGCCCCGGGGCGAATCGTACGATGTCTCCTATCGCCACAGCCTGCCATTCGGGATGGATGCGATCAGCGTTGTGGAACTCCAACCCGGCCAGGTTCTCCAGCCAAGTGTAGCTATAGAGTCCGCCCCGATCCTGGCCCATTTGCGCCAGCCACGGCCACACGGCCTCCACCGGTGCACCGATTCTGATCGCGCGCGTCGATACCCAGGCCGGCTCGGGCACCAATTCGTCCCCCGGCAGCGCACGGGCGACCTCATCCCCCGAGGCTCCCCAGTGCAACACCCAGGACCGCGCCAGGATCAGATAGAGCCACGGCGCCAGCGCGGCGAGCACCTCGGGCCCCGGTCGCCGACGGCCGCCTCTGTCACACGTGAGGAGCCGCCGCGCCATAGCAACAGTTGACGCCACGGCCACGGCGTCTGCCACCAGAGCGGGACCCATGGTCACGAGTGCGCTTCGGAAAACGGATGGAGGGCGAGGGAAGGAGACGGATTCGGCCGCCATAGTCGCCTCACATAGACAGTCGCTTCGTACCAGTCGTGGCCTACCGGGAGGTCGCTGCGATGCAAAAGGACAGGAGGTGGTTCACTCCCACCCCCCGTCTGCGCTGCCGGGCCAGGCGTGGATTTACTCGACCAAGTCCCACTCGTGGGCGTTACGACTGTAGGTACCATACGCCCAGCCAGCATCGCCGCCGCCAGCGAGGTCGTCGAAGTCCACCACGTCCCGCCGGGCCACCACCGCCGACACCCGATACTACAGCAGCTCGATCCGCAGATCGTCCAGCATGAGATCCTGAAGCCTGGCGACGATCGGGCCTCGATCCTGCTCGCGGAGCGTGGCGCGGACCTGGCCCGCGAGGCGGTCGAATTCGGGATCGCACCAGTGACCACGGTTGTTGCCACTGAACGAGTTATCTTTCGTGGGGGCCAGCGAACACCCCAACCGAGTGAGTGTTCCCGGCGGCTGGCCAATCCAACTATCGCCCGCTTCGGTCCGCTGCTGCCGCCCGGGCGTCCATACGGTCTGCTCCCCGGCCATGACGGAACAGGACTCCCAGCCCGGGTGAGCGTGCACGCCAACACCCTGAGTTGCGCCGACCGTGACGCCTGGCGCCGTCGTTCGGTAATTGACGAGCAACTGATACGCCTCTGCCGACGGCACTTCGAGCGGGCCGATTTCGGCGAGAAGTGTGCCGCCCGAGGGTGCTTCGCCAGCGCGCCCGAGGGTAAAGAGCCAGACCAGCCCCTCGGCCTCGCCGACGAGGCCCGTCTCCCCGGCTGCTTCCTCGGCTGCGTCGCGCGAGTCGAAGGTCTGCGCGGCCCAGTACAGGGGACCGTCTGGAAGCTGATCGACGTGCGCTGAACGGTCCCAGGGTTGATTTGGAGCCGACGACTGTGCGCCGCTCACCGTAGGCATCGCAACGCACAAGAGGGCAGTCGCCACGAGGAGTCGTACCCAGAACACCGCCACCTCCATGGTGCAAGCGATTCCCTACGTTTCCTGGAATCCGAAGTGGACGCCGTTATTGCCTCGGCACAACGACGCATACCTGGTCGCGGTGCGTTCACGCAGCGACCACGCTCCAGATCCACAGCGCCGGGTTGCGCGCCAAGATCCGGGCCTAAGCGGCGGGAGAGAAGCCGGTCTCGGCAACGAGGACGGCATCAATCAAAATGGAGATCCCGATGGCGCCAGCGGCCCAGCCCAGCGCACGCAGATAGGCCGACCCACGCGCCATCGCAGCGCCGACCAGGACCACCGCGTACCCCAGGGTTAGCCTGAAGACCGCGTTCACCCCATCCTCGAGCCAGCGCATCATCTTCGCCGCGGGCGTACGACGGTGAACCATCCCCCTGGCCGCGGCGCGAGCGTTGCGTCGATCGCCGTGCTAGCGCGGCGCTTCGCCCCGCGCCTCCCGCTCCGCTACGTCGCGCTTGCCTCGCGCGGACTCGGTCCAGAGAACCGTGTGGCGCTTGGGCCGGTTCGGCTTGGTCGGCTGGAAGTTGACGTAGATCGCCGGCTCCGGCCCGGGGTTGTGCAGCTTGTAGTAGTAGCCGCCGGCGATGTGGACCACCTGGCCCGGCTCGGCGATGAAATCCTCACCGTTCTCGACGCCCGTGATGTGGAGCTTGCCGCGCCAGATCAGGAAGGCGTGGTCGCCACCCGGGTGGCAGTGCATCTCGTCGTGGGCGCCCGGAGCGTAGCAGTTCATCGCGACTTCGCAGTCCTCGAATTTGGTGACGGTAATGCGTTTGACGCCTGTCGGGCTCGTGAAGTCGGCGGCCTTCTCGACGTCGCCGATCTGCCAGCCCTCGTTTTCGAAGAGCAGCTTGCTCTTGTAGTCGCTGTTGGATACCTGCACGTACTCCTTGTCGCCGGTCCGAATCGTGTGGCTCTCCTGCGTCGCCGCCATGTCAGCCTCCTCGGAATGGTGCGCCTACCAGTATAGACCCGGCCCGTGCCGACATTGGAGCGCACAGCGACCGCATTTCCGCGCCGGGCGTGCATTCGCCCTACGAGACCCAGGTCCAATCCTGCATGTTCCACTTGGGAAGCGTGTTCGGCGAACCTATGTCAGGGCCTCGGAGCGCCGAGGTAAACGCGCGGACCCGGATGTTCGGGTAGAACACGAAAATCGGCAGCTGGTCGCTCACAAGCTTGGCCAGCTCGACCCAGGATCGTGTCCGCTCGTCCGGATCGAGAGTCGAATTGAACGCTTCATAGAGTCGGTCGGCCTCCGGACTTGACCAGCCGCCGCGGTTGCTCCCGCGCCAACGATTTGCCGCGGTCCCGATCTGCGAGCTGATGAACGCGCTCACCGCGTCGTCGCGGGAGCTGAGGCCGATCTGCGTCAGCCCGGGAAATGTCGCGCGCACCTCGTTGTCCCGCCCTGCCGTGAGGGGCAACACGGAGAGCGCGTTATCGATGCCTGCACGCTGCCACGTGTCCGAGATGATGGCCCCCGCGCGCTCAGACTGCGTGCCCGCCGTGATCCAGTAGTCGGGTCGGAAACGCTCGCCGTTCTTGGCGAACAGGCCGTCAGCGTCCTTGACGAGCCCGGCCTCGTTCATGAGCTGCTCCGCGCGGCGCGGGTCGAAGGGATACTTCGTGATCGCTCGATCAACCAACGAGAAGGTCGGGTGTTGCGGCATAACGTACGTTTCCGAGATGGAGCCCTTCCCGCTGAAGACGCCTTGGTTGATCGCCTCGCGATCGATCGCATAGGCCATCGCTTGCCGGACGCGAAGGTCGAGCAGAGGCGCGCTCTTCTGGAACTCGGGGCGGAACTGCACGGCCTGGTTGCTTGTGGCGTCGGGAAAGACCAGCGCGACGCCCCGGCCACTCGGGACCCAATCCTGCTCCAGGACCTGCGCGTGCTCGAACTGGAGGACGAAGCCCTCCGCGTAGTCCTCGTCCCCCGCCAAGAGCGCGGTGAGCGCCGCGTTTTCGTCGTTCATGATGCGAGCGACGATTCGCTCGATCCTCGGCTTGCCGAGCGCATGGCCGTCGAAGGCGGCGCCCTCCATTTCATAGCCCGCTTCCCAGCGGGTGAGGCGATATGGTCCCGCCCCTACATAGTCGGTGGTCCAGAACGTGCTGGTGACAAACGCATCGCGACCGGACGGATCGTCGATTCGAGCAGCCAGACCGTCGAGAAGGTGGTGTGGAAGCGGAGGCAAAAGGTCGTTGTCGAGGGAGCCAGCCTGGGGATACGTCGCGTTCCAGTCGATGGCAACGGTGAGCGCGTCGGGCGCGCTCACCTGGTCGATCAGGGTCTGTGGCGTTGGGGTGAACATCCCAAGCGCGGGCGAGGCGTAGAGTTGCCATGCGAACACGAAGTCCTCGGCGGTGAGCGGTGCGCCGTCGTGCCAGGTGAGGCCGGGCCGCAACCGATAGGTCGTCTCCATGCGACCGTCGGGAAAGACCTGCCAGCTCGGCGTATTGAGCACGGGAATCGATTCCGCGAGATACGGCCGCACGATTCCTTGCCCGTCGTACTGGACAAGCTCGGCGTTGAACATTCGCCGCGTCCGCTCGGGAGCGTTCGGTCCGATGACCTTCACGGCCAGGTTGTCGACCTCATTCCGCAACATGATGCGCAGGGCTCGGCCCTGGAGGGTTGCTGCCGTGTCTCTGCTCGCCGGCTGGGGCGTTTCAGTCGGTCCACAGGCGACCAGGCCGAGACAGAAAGTGACGAGGACGGCCAATACGTGTCGACTCATGAGCTTTTGTCCGGCCATTCAGCGAATCTGCCCCGGCGTTCGGTGGCGGTGCTGTTATATGAGCCGAAAGACCCCGAATCAAATACGCGATTGCGTTTCACCCCCAGCTACAGCACAGCGCGCCAGGCGATGACCGTCGCCAGCACGGCGCACGCGGGATTGTTCCTCGTGTTCCCCCTCCGGCAGATGGCGTTGGCGTTTGGGGGCGGCTGTACAGCGCCTTCGCTGTTGATCGCTTCGGTCCCGCTGTTCGCGCGCTGGGTGCTGTACGCGATCCTCGACGCAAGGCGAAGGGCTCTCTCAGCCGGAACACGGTCCCGGACGTCCCTGCCCAGTCCGTCTTCGGCGGGAAGGGCGTGACGGGGAAGGAGGGACTGTTGGTGAGGGGAGGGGTGCAATGGCGAATACGCTGAAGGACCGGGAGCGAGCCCGAGCCAGGTCGACGATGCCACGACGCCGTGTCGCGTCGCGGCTCATTTCCATCGCAAACGCCGGGGTAGAGGAAATGGCAGTCGGGCAAACCCTGGAGTATCCTTGCGCCCGGCACGCTACTCTCGAACCGGAGGGGCTCCATGATCGGATCCCAAGGCTTTGCCGTTTCCGCATCCGTGGGCGCCGCGCTCATCGCGATCCTGGGGACAGGACCACTGACGGTGAGCGCCCCGGTGGCCGCCCAAACCGGCTCGCTTCGGACTGAGTTCGTTGCACCCACGCAAATCGATCCCGCCTCCAGCGCGGCCCTCGCGCCGCACTACGTCGCGTTCGACCCAGCCGCAGCCCCACGTGGCGAGCTCTTCGTGTTCCTCCAGGGTTTCCTCGCCACTCCCGCTGATGCAACGCTGATCGTCGACGAGGCCGCGACTCAGGGCTTTCACGCCATCGGGCTTGCCTACGCCAAACCCGCCAATGTCCCGCCGCTTTGTCAGGTGAACCCGGACGAATCCTGCTTCGAGTCGGTGCGGCGGGCAGTGATCTACGGGGATGCGAGCCCGTTCGCGGAGGTCGCCCCGGCCGACTCGATGGTGAACCAGCTCGGCAAGCTCCTCGCGTCGCTCGCTGCTCAGCACCCCGATGAGGGTTGGGGAGCGTATCTCGACGACGGAGCGCCCGAGTGGTCGGCCATCCGGCTGGGTGGGCATTCCGAGGGCGGCACCCATGCGACGCTGATCGCCCGAGACCACGACCTCGCGAGACTCTGCGTGTTCGAATCGCCCGTGGACTTGGTCGGACCACCGAATGGCCTGCGGCATCTCGCCCCTTGGATCTCGGCCCGCGGCGCGACCCCCGCGGATCGAATCTACGGATTCCGACACGTCCACACGTCCTCCACCTCTTGGCCGGCGTTCGAGGGCGCGTGGGGCCTGCTCGGGCTTGACACATTTGGGCCGTTAGTGGACGTGGATACCGTTGCGCCCCCGTACAACGGCTCGCATCATCTCACCACCGACGCCGCGCCGGCCGTCAGCGACGATACCCCGAACCTCACGCATCGGAGCGTTGTGGAAGATCGGCTCACGCCGAAGACCGCGTCGGGCGCGCCGCTGTTCGCCCCGGTCTGGCAGTACGCCTGCTTGAGCTGAGCGCCCACGACGTGCGGTGGTGACCGGTCGCTTCCCGCATCTCATTTGGCGGGGCCTGTCATCAGACGGGCATTGCGATTGGCAAGATGTGGGGGGAGAGGACCGAAGCGGATGGATCGCCCGAACACTCGTGCTGAATGGCTGATCACCGCCGTCAAGGCGGTGCATTCGGCCATCTTCTTGAGTATCGCCGTCTCCATTCTCCATGTCTTCTTCGCGGGCCTGCGTGGTCGACCCTCTCATTGGACCGGCCTTGCTCTCACCGTAGCTCTCGGTGAGTCCGCCGTGTTCGCCCTCAACCGGTTCCGGTGTCCGTTGACCGAGGTTGTGCGAGATCTGACCGGCGCGGATGTTCGGGTGACCGACATCTTTTTGCCTCGCTGGTTCGCCGATCGCATTCCGTTCATCTTCACCCCTCCACTCGTTATCGGTCTCATTGGTCTCGCACGGGGTGGGTGGCTGCGATCCCGAGGGCCAGAATTGTTCAGGCGGGATTAGCCGCGGCGAGGACCGTTCAACAGGATTCAAGATCGGCCGGAACGGGGGATAATTGCAGTGAGGGGGTTCTCACCATGCGAGGCCTGCGTTTGACCGTGATCGCGCTCGCTGCCTTTGTCCTGATGTGGAACGTAGCCGTCTCTGCCGGTGTCGCCACTGCGGCATCACTGTGTCTGTATCCTGGCATCCCGCAGACGTGGACCACTGACACCGCCGTCGGCACGGTCACCTTCACCCTCGGCGCCGACGAGCGTGGCAGGCCGGTCGTGAACGTCCAGGCGCCAGACGGCAGCGTCGCGACCGAGACCATCGCGCCGTGCGGACCGGACACAGGGTACGCCGCGGCATTCCCGCCTGTCGCTCCACCGGCGATCAGCAGCATCTTCCCGAACGCCCATCCTCACCACCACCATCACGGGCACGACCGGTAGCACAGTCCGGGCGAGCGGTTTTTCAGCATCCTGCAAGGACGCCGATCTACGGGTTGAGATAGCCGTACACTCCCGCTCGTGATCCACTCATCAGCTCACGACACCGACCGTCAAGGCGACCGCGGGGCGCCGCGAGGGCAGGCCGTCTGACGCCCAGCCGGCGGGCTGACCGACGGATCCTGGAGCGCGATCCGGGAATCGCGGCTGATCCGGCTGTGAGGATAAGGCTCCGCGCAGGGAATGCTTCCCGCATACAATGGGTTGCCCTATCGCCGCACCGCGATACAGTCTGAATGGCAACACCAAAGAGGTCCGCACATGATGCGCGCGAGTCGTACCCACTGGCTGGGCTCGGCTGTCGTCATTTCGGCAGCGCTGATCAGCGCTTGCTCTCCCCCTGCTAGCCAGCAATCCAATCGCGCTACGCAACCGGAAGCCCAGACACCGCGTCAGACGAAGACCTTGACGATCGGAGTCACTGGAACGGTCTCCGCGTTGAGCATCGCGGGCGGGTCATCACCGGTTGGCGGCTGGGTGGCCTTAACCGAGATCCACACGGATGGTCTGATCACCGCCGATAGAGACGCGCACAAGCAGGTCGGCCGGCTCGCCGAGAAGGTCCCGTCTCTGGACGACGGGACCATCGCCGTTCTGCCCGACGGCAGGATGCGAGTCGAATTCGGTCTACGGAAAGGCGTCACCTGGCAGGATGGGGCCCCTTTCACGGCGCAGGACCTCGTGTTTTCTTACGACATTGGCGGTCCTTCGGGACTCCCAACGAGCCTCAACGACGCTATGGAGTACGTGTCGGGCGTGGAAGCTCCAGACGATCTCACGTTCGTGATCTACTACAAGCAGCCTTACTTCTTGGGCACAGCGCTCGGCCCGCTCATGTTCTGGCCGCTTCCGCAGCACCTCCTGGGAGACGCGTACGCCCGCTATAGAGAAAGCGGGAATTTGGACGACATCCTCAGCGATCCCTACTGGACCTCCGGCTACGTGAACACGGGCGCGTTTCGCCTCACGTCGTTCGACCCGGGGTCGGGGATGGACTTCCAAGCGTATGACGGCTACTACCTCGGGCGGCCAAAGATCGATGTCGTCTATGTCCGCATCTTCAATGACGACAGCGCCCTCGAATCGAGCCTGCTCGCGGGCGCGGTGGACCTCACGCCAGAGCTGGCGTTGCGCCAGGCGACGGGGGTACCGCTGAAGGAGCGGTGGCAGGCGAGCGGCGAAGGGACTGTCCACGTGATTCCCAATGCGATCCGCTTCCTGGAGCCACAGTGGCGGCCCACGTTGCAGATGGAGCCAACAGTTACGGGGAGCGCCAGCGTGCGCAAGGCGCTGCGCTACGCCTTGGACATCGAGGCGTTATCCGACGCAGTGAACGGAGGCAATCCCCAGCTTGCCGCGTGGTCGATCTTGCCGGCCACCGACCCTCTGTATGAGGTCACGAGAGATTCGCTCCGCGAATTCGCCTACAACCCCGAGAAAGCGCAGGCGGCTCTTCGCGACGCCGGGTGGACGCTCGGTTCTGACGGCAAGCTGCGCAATGACACCGATGGCCGCCCCTTCCGCACGGCCATTTGGGGCAGCCTTGGGACTGACCAGGAGATCGCCGCCTGCGCCGCTTATTGGCGCGCGGTCGGCCTCGACGTCGATGAGCACGTCGGGAGCGCAGCGGAGTCCCGCGACCGTGCTGCCCGGGCTCAATTTCCCGGATTCGAATTGTATAGCGGCGAGATCACGACAGAGATCGGACAACCGGCGGGCACTGCCCAGAATCGCTGGACAGGCAACCGCAATGGTTTCGAGGACGCGGAGGGGCAGCGCCTCGCCGCCGCGTTCCAGTCCAGTCTCACCCTCTCCGACCGTAAAAAGGCGATGGGGGCGATCAACAACTACGTCGTCGGCAATATGCTCATTCTGCCGACGTTCTACCAAGCGGCATACATGGCGGCCCGCAAAGGAGTGAAGGCGTACGACGACATCAACGGCGGATTCGGCGCGCACGTGGGCGCAAATGGGTACTGGGGAAGCTACTATCGGAACGCGTATCTATGGGATGTCGACGAGCGTTAGGAGAGAGACATGACCACACAGCAACGCCGCGCGTGGACAGAAGCTGACTGGACGGACTTCGTGCATACGGGGCCGGACACGCTCGCCGGGCAGTATCTGCGCTTGTTCTGGCACCCGATCATGCGCTCCGACGACCTGCCGACTGGTCGCGCCAAGCCCATTCGCATCATGAGTGAGGACCTCACCCTGTACCGCGGGGAGGACGGCACGCCGCACTGCGTCGCCTTCCGGTGCGCGCATCGAGGCACCCAGCTCTCGACTGGCTGGGTCGAGGGGAACAACATCCGCTGCTTCTATCACGGCTGGATGTACGGTCCGGATGGCCAGTGCGTCGAGCAGCCCGCAGAGCCAGAGCCGTTCTGCCAGCGAATCAAGATCCGGAGCTATCCCGCCGAGGAGTACATCGGGCTGATCTTCCTCTACATGGGCGACGGCGACCCGCCGCCCATGTACCGCTTCCCGCAGCTCGACGATGGGAAATACCTCGAAGTGAACCGTTTCCCCATCTGGCCGTGTAGCTTCTGGAACCGGCAAGAGAACGACCCCGTGCACGTGGCCTTCGTCCATCGGGAAGGTCCCCACGGCCAGATCGGGCTGGTCGAGCCGCCTCGGGTCTGGGCAGAAGAGACACCGTACGGCATGGCGGTCCACGAGATCACGCCGGGCGGCATTGAAAGCACGGGCCATCGCCTCATGCCCGCTATGACGCAGTTCATTGCGCCCGACGGCTCGCAGAACGTTGGCTGGAAAGTCCCCATCGACGACACGCACTGCATCCATCCGGTGGTGCGAGCCATCCCGCTGGACAAGCTCGAGGCGTACCAGACCCGTCGGGGCAATCAGCGGTCCGGTCAGGGCATGGTGTCACCGACGGAGGTCGGCGAGGCGGTCCTCCGCGGGGAGAAGGACGTGCACGACCCGAGCCTCAGCGAGATCACGAACATCGTGAACGTGCAGGACTACGCGTCGATGGTCGGCCAGGGCTCAATTCCCGATTTCGCGCACGAGCACCTGGGACAGTCCGACAACTCGATGATCTTCTGGCGACGACTGTGGGCGCGGGAGCTCCGGGCTCTGGCCGAGGGACGCCCGCTGAAGCAGTGGACGCAGTCGATCCATCTGACCAGCGAGCGGCACTTCACGGACGCATCGAGAGGCGATGTTCCTACAACGACCGGCCTGGGGGTTCTGGGGGCACGCTAGATCGGACCTGCTGAGCGAGGACGACCAGGAGAGCGCTGGCCAGCCGCCCAGGACGACGCCCCGGGCCACGGATCGAGTTAGCCTGCCGCCGCCGCCCGCGCGAGCGCATCGGCGTCTACATCGCTGATCGCGCCAAACACCCCCACTGCGCCCACAATCCGCCCTTCGCGGACGATGGGCGCTCCGCCGCCGCCGTCCAAAATCTGGAAATGGACGATCTCGTTCACGCGCGCGAGGCGATGGGGCGGGGTGGTCCTGGTGACCTCCAGGGAAGGGCGCTGAAAGACGAGCGCCGTGGCCGCTCGCGCTTCCGCGAGGTCCGGGGAGCCGGGCGGCGCGCCGTCCATCCGGTCCATCTGCATCACGAGGCCCGTCTCGTCCACCACGGCGACACCGAGCGCAAATCCCTGTTGCTGGGCGAGCCCCAGCGCGCGATCCGCGTAGCGTCGGGCGACGTCAAGCGAGTGGGGGAGGTCGTCGCGGCACTCATTTCCGGGCCGTCCCCGAAGCGGTCCTTCCCTCGCGGGACGATCGGTGGTTCTGGTGTGCTGGTCCGTGTAGGGAATACCGAGCGCATAAGCGATGACTACGTCTTCGGCGTTCCCCCGCACGCCATCATGCTCGAACTCGCCCGGATCGACGCCGGGGATCTCATCGTACGGGCCAATGCCCTCACCCGTGGCAATGGCACCAATCGCACGGCCATCCCGGCGGATGAGCATCCCCCCTTCGCCCGGGAAGACAGGCTCCTGCACCATGCGCGCCCAGTTTGGATTATTGAACGGCCGCTCGTGCCATCGAATGCTGGTTTCGGTGAGATTCACCCGACGGGCGGCCGTGAGGTATGCCTTTCCGCGCGCGATCCAGGCGCTGGCCGGGGAAGTGCTCATCCGGGATAGACAAACGAGATTGGCTCCCAGGTCCATAATGACGATCGTTCCGGCTAGCTTGAATCGTCGAGTCCGCTCGATCGCCCGGTCCATGATGGCGCGGGCCTCGGTAAGGGTCAGATCGGGACCCGGCTGCAGCGCCTTCATACGTCCCTCCACTACGCGGAGCTGGCGAACGCGGTTGCGCTGAACAGCCATTGCCAGCGCGGAAGGCATGGTATCACGCATGGTAGCCGGCGGTTCCACGGGCCGTGGCCAAGCCTGGCGCGGATCTCCTCGCACACGGTGAAACCGTGGATCGGGGAGAGCCAAGGTCCGCTCATCCGCGCATTTTCGGACTTCGTCGTCGACGAGGGATGACGCCGCGCGCAGGCGTTGCGCGACGGCGGTATCAGCCATCGCGGTTCCGCCTCGCCTGTTTGGCGGGCGTATACTGCGCCAAACAGGAGCGCTGGAGGTCGCCATGCCTGATACCCAGCCTCGGACCGCCGCGGAGCGTGATCTCCGTCTTTTGCGTCTGGACCATTTCAATGTCCCGGTTCGTGACCTCGAAGTCGCGCGCAAGTTCTATTGCGAGGTGCTCGGCGGGGAAGTCGTCGTCGAGGCCACCTGGGCAGGGCACAACGCGGGCCGCGTGCGTGGCGCGCACCTGGACATCCAGCTCTTCGAGGGCGAGGCGAACCTGAACGCCTACTGGCAGCCATGGGGTTTCCCTGCCACCGACCAGGTGTTTCCCCACCGCGCTTTCCGCGTGGCAACCGCGGCCAGGCTCGATGAGATCATCGCGCGACTGGAAAAGGCCCGGGTCCCCATCATCGCGGCGACGCCGGCCGGCGCTGGCGAGGGAACGCTGGTGCCCGTTTCGGTCTACTTCCGAGACCCGGATGGAAACCAGCTGGAGCTGCGGTGCGAGGCGTATCCGTTCCGCAAGGACATTCAGGTAGGCTCGTTCGATCCGAGCACGCAGTACTACCCGTGGCGAGCGTGGCGTGCGGCCGTGCCCGACGGCGGGTCCCCACCCAGCGAGGGCCGATAACCATGCCGCGAGCGAATCCCCGCGCCACAAAGGCCCTCGATCTGGATGGCGTCGACCGCTTCACCCTCCCCGTTCGCGACCTCGCACGAGCCGAGCTCTTCTACACGCACGTGCTGGGCGGGGATGTCGTAGCACGCGGCATAACCGAGATGAGTCAGGTGGACCATCCAGCGGTGCGAGTTCGCATCTGCGAAGGCGTCGACGTGGTGCTCGTGCGACAGTATTACGGATGGAATCCCGTCGACAGCACGAATCCCCACTGGGGTTTCGCCATCCCCGGCGCAGAGGTCGATGCCTGGGTCGAGCATCTCAAGGAGTGGGAGGTTCCCCACGCTCTGCTCTTCAGAGAAGCTGACCAAGAGGCGATGGGCGTGCCCACACGAGTGGAGCTGCACTTCCTCGACCCGGACGGCAACCAGCTCGAGCTGGTTGCATGGGACTACCCGATGAACGACCGTGCGTGGATGGGGCAGTATGATCCCTGGACACTCGTCTACAGCCCACGGACCTGGCCGCCGGCATCGGCGTCGCATCTGCTCGAATCCCAACGCGCGCGCGCCAGGGACTGACCGGCAAGCCGACCGCGCGTCGTAGCGCGAGCATTGCACGGTCTCGGCTCCTCATCAAGCCGGTCTATCGTGTAAACAGAGGCACGTCACAGAGCGTCGCTGCGAGCAGCCACATCTCACCGCCAACCTTCACCAGGCAGCCGTAAGAGGCTTCGCGAAACAGCCCTGGAGACGTGGGCGAAAAATGACCGGTCATGGTGAGCGAAGCGAAGGATCTACGCAGTAACGATCACTTCTCGCGAGATTCTTCGACTGCCGGCTCAGAATGACAGTTCGGTGCGGCCCTCTAGCGGCGGGCCGTTGCGTGAGCCACGCGAAGGGTCCTGTTGAAGAGATCGAACGTGCGTGCAAAGGCGTCGTTCGCCGCCTCCGCACGATAGGCGCGCGGGTCCGTGTGTCGCGCGAAGCCGTGCGGTGCGCCCGGGTAGAGCTTCATGTCCAGGCTCTTGCCCAGCTTCATCATCTCGGGCCAGAATTGCTGCCCCGCCCACGTGCTGATCCCCGTATCCTCTGCGCCGAAGTTCCCGATGACGGGATGCTGCAGGTTCTGGAGCAGACCGAGGTCGCCGATGCGGCCATAGAACATCGAGCACGCACGGAGGTCGTCAGGGAACAGACAGGCGGCCCACAGCGCAAATCCGCCGCCCATGCAGAACCCGGTCACGCCCAGGTCGCCCGTGCAGTAGGGGCGAGTCTTCAGGTACTCGATCCCAGCCCCGATCTTCTCGCGGAACACCGCGCCGGTAACCTTCTCCCTCAGCGGCGCGCCATCCTCCATCCCCTGGGCGGTCTTCCCCTCGTAAAGGTCCACGGCCAGTGCGACGAAGTTCTGCTTGGCGAAGGTATTGGCCACCTCTTTGATGTAGTCGTTGAGGCCAGTCACCTCGTGAACGATGATTACGCCCGGCTGCGGATCGACCGTATCGGGTCGCGCCTCAAACCCCACCGTGTTCTGATTGAGCTGTACCGTCGCCTCTGGCATCGTCCTTCTCCCCTACGTGTCGCTGCCGCGGTTGGATGACTCGGCGCCGATGCTATCACTCGTGGCGCGGCACATCAATGGTGGGAGCCGGTAACGGTCGCAGCCGCGCTGCTAAACTCGAAGAGCAAGGCAAGACAGCACAGCCGTTGGAGAGCTACTCGTGCGCGACTGGTACTCCGGGCTGGGCCCGGGCGCGCAACGCCTCACGCTGGCCCTCGCCTTGGTTTGTCTCGCGTCGCTTCCGCTCTACCTCGTCGGGTTCTCGCGGCTTGCGACCCTGACCACACCAACCCCGGCGCAGACCGACGTCGCTGGCGATGCGGCCGCGCCGCCGGAGCCCGCGGTACCCGTCGCGACGCCTACTCCGTCCCCCGCGGCGAGTGCCGAGCTACCGCGGCCGACCTCGGCCGCGAAGCCAGCGCAGCTCGCGCCCCCGCCTCCGCGCGCGGGCCCACCGGGCCACGAGCCGGGCGCCAGGCCCGGGGAGAAGAAGCGCCGCCACCGGCCGGATCACTGAGGTCTGTCATGCCGAGCGCGGCGAGGCATCTCGCGCCCGGGAGATCCCTCGGGCTGTGCCCTCGGGATGACCGTTCGGTCGTCATGCCGAGCGCGGCGAGGCATCTCGCGCCCGGGAGATCCCTCGGGCTGGGCCCTCGGGATGACCGTTCGGTCGTCATGCCGAGCGCAGCGAGGCATCTCGCGCCCGGGAGATCCCTCGGGCTGGGCCCTCGGGATGACCGTTCGGTCGTCATGCCGAGCGCAGCGAGGCATCTCGCGCTCGGGAGATCCCTCGGGCTGGGCCCTCGGGATGACCGTTCGGTCGTCATGCCGAGCGCGGCGAGGCATCTCGCGCTCGGGAGATCCCTCGGGCTGTGCCCTCGGGATGACCGTTCGGTCGTCATGCCGAGCGCAGCGAGGCATCTCGCGCCCGGGAGATCCCTCGGGCTGTGCCCTCGGGATGACGGTTCGGTCGTCATGCCGAGCGCAGCGAGGCATCTCGCGCCCGGGAGATCCCTCGGGCTGTGCCCTCGGGATGACGGTTAACCGGACGCTAGCAGCATCCCTCCCGGTATCCGCAATTCCTGCAGGGCGACTTGCCGCCGGCGAGATTGGAGATCGGATATCCGCACCGCGGACACTCTTGCTCAAAAGGCGTCAAAGTCGCCGAACCCCGCACGTTCTCCGGTTCGCATTGCGAGCGCTCGAGTTTTGGGTCCACGGCAATCCTCGTCATCCGGCGCGCTGGGATTGGCGGCTTCCCTGTGTGCTGAGCGAACCAGACCTCGTGCGCATGGTTCGGCGTCCCGATCTCGTGGGCCATGAGTCCGCGTCAACGGCGCCGGTCACGATTGTACCTGGCCGTCGGCGCTTGATTGCCCGTCGGCCTCCGCCACCGCTGCGTCGAGGATGGCGAGCGCCGCCCAGCGGAGCACGGCCAGCGCCTCGGCGTTGTCCAGGCCGCAGACGTCCTTCAGGATGACGAGGCTGTCGATGCCCATGGTCAGGGCGAGGGCGTTCTTCAGCCGGGTTAGTCGTTTGGGCGGAAGGGTCGTCCGCAGCGGAGCGAGAGTTTCGTCCAGCCAGCGTCGGCGCCGCCCAGCGCGCACCGCGGGTGCCGCCTCGCCCGCCTTGCGCGCGGCAAACCACGTGTCGAGATAGACGCGAAGGGCCGCCCGGTAACGGCTCTCCTCGTCGACGACGATGCGATTGAAGACGTCGAGGAGCCGGCCGAGGCGCCGGCGGGGATCGGCAGTGTCCAGACGCCGCACGGCCTCATCCACCGGCTCGGTGCTCGGGGTGATGTCCATGATCTCGCTCAGGAGGGCGTCCTGGGTGGGGAAGTAACGGTAGGCTGTCGGCCGGGACACCTTCGCGGCCTCGGCTGCCGTCGATACGGTTGGGGTGACTCCTTCCCGCAGGAGGGAGCGCGCCGCGTCGACGATCGCCGCGCGCGTCCGCTCCTTCTGATTCCTGCGGGGGTCTTGACGCGAGATGTCCATGCCCTTTATGATACGCTGCATCTCATGATACTACAAGTATCATCGAGAGACACAAAGTCTGAGGAGGGTGCCGTGAGCGCGACCCCAGCCCAGCTCGACCAGATCATCAACGACCATTTCCGCTTCGAAGCGACCGATGACGTCGATGCCGTCGTGGACAGCCTCGCCCAGAGGATCGAGCACGAGGTCGTCCCGTCGCCCATGGGCGCCTCGACCGACAAGGCGCGCATCCGCTCGTATTACGAGATGCTCTTCGCCAACGTCGAGGGCGAGCGCGTCACGCCGATTCGCCGTTACTACGGCGACAACTTCGTGATCGACGAGACGATGTGGCACGGGCGCGTCAAGGACGGGCGCCCCTTCCTCTGCGAAGGGAAGAGCGGACCGGTGAGCTTTCGCCTCCTCCACGTCTTCGAGGTTGAGGACGGCAAGATCACGCGCGAGCAGGCCTGGTGCGACCTGGCCGCCATCCAGCAGCAGCTCGGCTGCACGCTGGCGTGAGCCCCCGGGGCCGCGAGCCGACCGCCTACGCGGCGCCTCCGCTCGCAGCCCCGGGCATTTGGCCTACGTCGTCTGCCATTCCTCGGCGTTCCACGGCACGGCGTCGCCGATGGGCGGCACGTTCAGCACGCGGCTGCTCACCAGGTTCAAGGATGGGTCCCAGAACAGCGGCATGACGACGAGCTGGTCGGTGACCTGGTGCAGAATCTGGCCCGCGACCTGCAACCGCTCCCGCCGCGGAACCGTGGCATAGAATCGCTCGACCAGGCCGTCCATCTCCGGATCCGCGTATCGCGACCAGTTGAGGCCCCCTCCGGGTCCCCGAGCGATGAAGTTGTTCTCGGGGAGCCGGGCGGCGAGGCTGTGGAACCCGCCCGCCGCGTTCGTGAATACGTCCGAGGGATACCGAAGGATCTGAAATCCGGGGAAGCTGGACCGGGAGGCCGGATCGGCTGCTCGCTGCGTGGGCACCACGTTCGGCTCGACTCCCACGCCGACCCGCTGCCAGCTATCCGCCACCGTCAGCAGCGTGCGCTGGTTGATCTCGGGGAGCGCGATCGTCATGATCTCCACCGAGAGCGGGAGGCCGGCGCTATCACGCCAGGTTCCGTCGGGCCCCATACTGAAGCCCAACGCTTGAATCTCTTGCCTGGACCGGGCCGGGTCGTACTCATACCGTACGAGCGACTGCGCAACGTCGGCATACTCCGGCAGGCTTGGCGTGATCCAGCCGTCCGCGACGTAGGACAGGCCCCCTTCGATCGTTTCCGCCATGGTCTGGCGATCGAGCGCGGCATAGAGCGCACGCCTGAACCGCACGTCGCTCACGACCTGGGGCCTGGGATTGACGAACTGCGGCCAGACGTTCAGCGCGAGGGTCAAACGCCCCACGTCGACCCTTCCGCCCTGCCATTGCTGCCGGAGGAGGGCGGCTTGCTCGGGCGAGACGTTGCGCCCCAGCGAGACGTCGACCTCGCCCGAGAGCACGTTCGAGACCAGAACGTTGGTATCGATAATGACGCGGATCTCGATCTCGTCGATCTTCGGCCGGCCGAGGAGGTAGCCGTCGAATGCCTCGACGACGAGGTGGCTGCCCGCCTCCCAATCCTTGAGCCGAAATGGCCCGTTGCCGACGAACCCGTGGCTCCAGTACGGCTGGTCGGTGAACGTGGCCTTGCTATCTGAATACGCGCTCTCGAGAAGATGGCGCGGGATTGGCATTGCGAGGGTGCCAAACATCTGGTCGGCGTAGATGTATGGCCGGCTCCACGAAACAACGACGGTCCGTTCGTCCACAGGGCGTACGTCAGCGATGGCCCGGAGCGCGGGGTCGCCAAATGCCGGCAGATCGGGGTCGCGGACAACCTGGGACGTGAAGACCAGGTCATCCGCGTCGAGGGGAATGCCATCGTGCCACTGCGCGCCCGAGCGGATCTTCCAGGTGGTCTCCATCGTGCCATCAGGGGAGACGATCCAGAGGCCGTTCTCCACGGAAGGTAGCGACTCGGCCAGACGGGGCCGCGCCACGCCCGCCTGGTCCTGGATCGACAGTCCCACGTTCACCAGCGCCTCGATCGCGCTCACTCCCGCGATGGCCGGGTCCGCCAGCTTGCTGTACAGCACGGGCGGGTCCCCGCTCACCACGGCCATAATGCGCGACGGCGCTGAAGGCTGCGAGGCCGGCGACGAAGGCCGCGACGGGCTGCTTGGTGCGCAGCTGACGAGCAGCAGCATCGAGACCACGAAGAGAACCGATGCTCCCGTTCGGGCGCGGCTGAGGCTGATCGAGAGGCGGACCATGAGCTACTCCGTCACACAGAACGCTGCGCTAGCTTACCACCGGTCACCGATCAAAGAGCGCCTGCCTCGCGTTCCCCGGGTTAGGGCGTGTCATGGTAGAAAGGCGACGTCGCGGGAGAAACGCGCACCGACGAACGGAGATCTCTGTGCAACGGAAGGCGCACGTGGCCATCGTGACTGGCGCGGGACGAAATATCGGCGAGGCGATCGCGCGGCAGCTCGCGGACGACGGATTGGCCGTCGCCGTCGTCGACCGAGATGGAGATCGCGCTCAGCGGGTGAGCGCTGACATCTGCGTGGCCCATGGGGACCGAGCGATGGCCATCCAGGCCGACGTGACCGTCAGCGCGGACGTCGAGCGGATGGTCGCCCAAACGGTCGGCCGATTCGGCGCGGTGGACGTGCTGGTCAACAACGTCGGCGTGGTGGACCGCACCAACATCCTGGAGCTGCCGGAATCCGAGTGGGACCGGATCATCGACATTTCGCTGAAGAGCGTTTACCTCTGTACCCGGTGCGTCGCCCAAACCATGGTGGACGCAGGCCGGGGAGGGCGCATCGTCAACATCGCATCGACCTCGGCGCACCAGGCCCGGACCGACGCGACGGCATATCCGGCCGCGAAGGCGGCCGTCCTTCACTTGACCGAGTGCCTGGCGGCGCAGCTCGCACCCTACGGCATCCGCGTCAACGCGGTGACGCCGAACCGTGTTGCCACGACCGTCGAGGCAGGCGAGGTGCCGCGCAACTGGACCGTCCGGAACCTCATCGGCCGCCAGATCACGCCAGGAGACGTCGCGCAGGCCGTCGCGTTTCTTGCATCAGACCATGCCGACGCGATCACCGGCGTCGAGCTGCTCGTGGACGGGGGCGCGCTCCGCGTCCTCCCCCCGCGCGACTGACGCGCGGCCTCCGGAAGCACCGGCCGCGTGGTAGCATGGACCGATGGTGCGTTTCGGCAAACCGGGTATCGCGTCGCGCGGCAAACGCGGCCGGCTTGAACAACACCGACGACCAGCGGGAGGCTGATCCGTGTCGAAATCCATCGTGCCCATCGTTTTGGCCCTCACGGTAATAGCGACGGCCTGCGCCACCCCTCCGACGCGGCAGACGACCGGCGCCGATCGGGGCGCAGCCTCCACCGCGCCCAAACGCATCGTCGTCGCCATCATGGCGGACCCGCCTATCGTCGCGAAGATCCTGAATCCGGGCTCCCACTGGCGCGGCGTCGAGCACCTCGAGGCCTTGCTTGACGCGGGTCTCACTCGCGGAGGCGGCGGCGACCGCCATGCAGAGCTGGCGGAAGCTGTCCCCACGGTCGAGAACGGCCTGTGGAAGGTGAACCCGGACGGCACGATGGAGATGCGCTGGACGCTCAAGGATGGGGTCCAGTGGCAGGACGGCTCGCCCTTTACCACTGCCGACCTCATCTTCACAATGCAGGTCGGAATGGACCAGGATGTCCCGCTTTTTAGTACCGATCCGCTCTTTGACCACGTGGCCAGCTACGAGGCGCCCGACGCCCGAACGATGGTCGTGCGCTGGAAAGATCCGTATATTGAAGCGGACACCCTCTTCGGCGCTGGCGACCAGGACGGCGGTCTCCCGCTTCCCAAACACCTCCTCGAGACGACCTACAACAGCGACAAACAAGCCCTCCCGGACGATCCCTACTTCAACCAGGCGCACATTGGCGCCGGACCATTCAAGCTGAAGAATTGGGAACAGGGCAGCCACCTGACCATGACGGCATACGATCACTACGTGCTCGGCCGCCCGAAGATCGACGAGATCGAGGTTCGATTCATCGAAGACGCGAGCACCCTCCAGGCGAACCTCCTGGCAGGCGCGGTCGATATGACCCTCGGCCGAAACCTGTCCGGGCCCCAAACTCTGGAGGTCAAGCAGCGATGGACCGACGGCGATACGTACCTTGACTACAGCAGCGCTAGCATCATCGATACCTTCGTTCAGCTTCGCGACCCCGACCCAGCCATCATGACCGACGTAACGTTCCGTCGCGCCGCCCTCACGGCGCTAGACCGACAATCGATGGTTGAGGCGCTCGCCCCGGGTCAGAGCGACGTAGCCAACAGCTTCATCGCTCCAAACCAACCCCAATATCGCGCCATCCAGGACCGATACACGGTGAAGTACCCCTACGACCCGAAAAAGGCCGTCGAGATGATGCGGGGCATCGGATACACGATGGCAGCGGACAACACCATGCGCGATGGCGCCGGCCAGCCGCTGGGTTGGCAGGTCCGGACGACGGGAGGCGACGATCTGCGCGAGAAGATCATGCTCACTTCGGCCGACAACTGGAAGCAGGTCGGCATGACCGTAAACACCTACGTCATTCCGCGGCAGCAGGCCAGCGATCGGGAGTACCGCGCGAACTTCTCAGCGATGGAGATCGTGCGCCAGCCGGCCGACGTGCGCGGACTCAAGAACCTCCATAGCCGGACCACCTCTCTCCCGGAGAACGACTACGCTGGCACGGGCAATCGCTCTCGCTACTTCAATCCGCAGCTCGACGACCTGATTGACAAGGTATTCGTCACGATCCCGCTGGACCAGCGGCGGGAGATGATGGGCCAGATCGATCACATCCTGACGACCGACTTGCCGTTCTTCATGATCATGTACGGTGGCGGAACGTACCTGGTGAATCACCGCATCAAGAACTTCCAGTCGGACGGCCCCTGGAACGCGTACCAATGGGAGCTGGCGAGCTAAGGGGCCGGACGGACCCCGTCCTCTGCCGAATTGCGCCGCCCCCGATGCGCATGGCCGTGGGAAGCGACCCGGGAAGGGCCCGACCCGCTGAATCTCCCCACCCGGGCGCTGCGGCGCGACCCACCCTCGGGTATGGGGCGGGTCGCGCGTGATGGACGTACGCTCTCCGGAGGAGCGTGGGCTCCGTTCGGAGGAACGTCATGGCTCAACCCGCATCTCGCACGCCCGAGATCCACGCGGTCCGTCCATCCCCCCCGCTTGATGCCAGGATCGCGGATTTCCTCGCCCAGCGGAGGATCGCGGTAACTGGCGTATCCGCGAAGCGGTCGACGACCGGCAACGTCATCTACCGGAAGCTGAAGAGCGCGGGCTACCAGGTGTTCGCGGTCAATCCGACGATCAGCACGTTCGAAGGAGAGGTCTGCTACCCGGACCTGCGCTCCATTCCCGGCGGGGTGGACGGCGTCGTCGTCGTCAACCGTCCTGCCGTAACCGAGGTCATCGCGCGCCAATGCGTGGAGGCCGGGGTCCCGCGGATCTGGATGCACCAGTCGCTCATTCGGGCCGGGACGAGCGTCTCGGAGGAGGCCGTCGGATTCTGCCGAGAGCACGGCATTACCGTGATTCCGGGAGCGTGTCCGATGATGTACGTCCGTGGCGCCGATTTCGGACACCGGTGCATGCGTTGGATGCTGCGCGTCACCGGCGGCTTGCCGGCATAGCGTCGAACTCTCGCCGGCGCTTCGTCTTGCCGACCCACGGACGGCGATGGATCGTTGAGGGCCGGTCTCAGCGCGCAACGGTGGAGATCGCTCGGCAGATGCCGGACGCGTTCGTCCCTTCCAGCGTCTGGACCCGATTCGTCCTCTCATAGCGCGGGTGTGACGCGGACCATACACCGGCGCGACGATCGCGCAACCTTCGCTCAGCCCGCGCGCGGGATCCTCGCGGGATTGGAGACGGGCCGTGACGCGCCGCGACGGCCAGTATAATCGGGCGCTCCGTGGAGCACCAGGACGGGAGGGCACATGGCCTGCACACGGTCGTCCGTCACCGCGCGATGGGCGGGGTGGCTCAAGCGCGGCGCGAGCGCGAATGTGGCCGCGCTCGTGGTCATCGCGACGGGGTGCGTGGGCGGTCCCTCGGGGCGCGCGGCGCCTGGAGCCCAGGCGCCGGCCACCGAGACCTCTCCGAAGTCGATTACCATCGCATTCCCCATCGACCCTACGGCTCTGGCAGGCAGCATGTCCGGGCTCGGCGCCGCCGCGGTTCCCAGCCGCTACTTCCGCGAGTTCACGAACGCGTATCTCACGACCCACGACGCTCGGGATGAGCTGGTGCCCTGGCTCGTCACGGACCTTCCGTCGCTCGATGATGGGACGTGGAAGGTCCTGGACGATGATCGCATGGAGGTTACCTGGAAGCTCCGGCACGGCATCACGTGGCAGGACGGCGCCGAGCTGACCTCCGACGATCTGAAATTCAGCTGGGAGGTCAGCAAAGATCCGACGACCACGCTGGCCCCCCAAGGGATCGCACGATATGTGGAGTCGGTAGAGACTCCCGATCCGTACACGGCGACCTTCATCTGGGGTCAGGTGAGCCAACTGGGCATTCAGGCCGGCGTGCGCGAGTTCGACGTGCTGCCGCGCCACGTCCTCGGGGATGTGGAACGGGCCGGATTCTCAGACAACGCGTACTTCACCGATCCCGGGGTGTTCGTCGGCAGCGGCCCGTTTCGTGCCGTGGCGTGGGACCGCGGCAGCTCCATCACCCTCCAAGCGAACGACGCATACTTCCTCGGCCGACCAAAGATCGATCGCGTGACGTTCACGATTATTCGCGACACGCAGGCTGCTCTCGCGAATATGCTCGCCGGGCGGATTGACATCGCGTACTGGACCATCTCCAACGAGGGTGCACGGATCATCGCGCAAGAATGGTCCAAGGCGGGCGGCGGCACCGTGGAGATGCAGCCAAACAACGCGAGGCACCTGCTGCCGCAGCTGCGGCCCGACTACGCGACGCCTCGCGACCTTACCGACGTTCGCGTGCGCAAGGCGCTCATGTACGCGATGGACCGGGCGGAGCTTGCCGAAACCGCCGCGCCCGGTGCAGCTGAGGTTGTGAACAGCACCACGTATCCGGACAGCGCCTTGGGGAAGGTCGTCGAGGAGCGGGCGATCCACTATGACCCGGATCCGGCCCGGGCGCAGGCGCTGTTCGCCGAAACAGGCTGGCAGAAAGGCCCTGACGGGATGCTGACGAAGCTCGGCGAGCGCTTCCAGCTCAGTCTTCGCACGGGAAACGCGTCCAGCGACGCCGGCATGATTTTCCCCGTGCTCCAGCAACAATACCGCGCCATCGGTATCGACCTGGCGCTGGACACCTCCGTGCCCGCCGACGTGCAGGCGGAGGCGACCTTCTCGGGTGTTTGGTTCACGGCGCTTCCCGACAATCAGACTGGATTCCTCAGTCGGTTCAACAGCGCCCTCATCGCGGGCCCCCAGAATCGCTGGGCGGGGACCGACCGCAATGGCTATGCCAATCCTGCGGCGGACGAGCTGCTCCGTCGCGTGGACCGCACGCTCCGCCGCGACGAGCGCATCGAAGTCTGGGCTGAGGCCAATCGCGTCCTCGTAGACGACGTGGCCTTCATGCCCCTGTACAACTACCCCTATCCGTACGTGGTGGCCGGGCGCGTTGTGGGCGCTACGCCGGGCAACCCCATCAATCCACCGTCCTACTTCCCCCACACTTGGGACGTCCGATAGGCGGCCGAGCTCAGACGGCGGCGGGCTCGGTGTGGTGCTTCCCATTGAAGGTGCGAATGGACGGCTGCGTGATCACCTCGCAGCCGCGGCCACTCCTGAAGGAGAAGCCACGGCGGTTGTCGTCGGAGTTGATCTGGCCATGGGCGGATTGCTCTGTCCGTTGCCGCTAGTCTGCCTTATTGGCGACGACGTCGATGCTGACGCGGATCTCTTCCCCGGCCACGGAGCGATCGCCAACCATGCCGCTTCGAATCCCGAAATCGCTCCGCCGGAGCGTCGCCCGTGCGCTGAAGCCCCGCTTCGTCCGCCCGCGCGCGTCAGTCGCCTCGCCCCCATAGGAACCCTCGAGCGCCACTTCGCGCGTCACCCCGTGCAGCGTCAGCGAGCCGATCATGCGATACGCGTCGGCCGTGCGCTCGACCCGCGCGGTCTTGAACGCGATGGTCGGGAAGGTGTCGACGTCGAGGAAGTCGCTGCTGCGCACGTGGTCATCCATCGCTTGGTGCCCGGAAAAGAGGCTCGCGGCGTCGATGGTCGCATCGACCGACCAGTTGCACGGATCGGGATCATCCACATTCAGCCTTGCCTGCACCTTGGTGAATCGGCCCTTGATGGTGGCGATCCCGAGATAGCCAACCGCCCATTCCACTTTCGAAAGGTTCGGGTCATACTCCCACGCCATCTTGCACTCCCACGAAATGTGGTCGCAATGATAAGGCAGCAGGTCGGGTGTGTCTCCGCGTGGAACACGAATTCTTCCAAGAGTTCGGGTTCCGTTCGTCCGCTCGGACCGAGAATTCGTGGCGGCAATCGCACTCAGGACATACGGTTCCTGCGGCCGCGGCGGACGCGAGCCGCCGCGAACCGGTAAGCCGGAAAGGAGGCGCGCCGTGTACACCCAGCGAATCGTCCACGTCCCAGCCCTCGGAAAGAGCGCCGAGCTTCGTGCCGCGCTGGAGGAGCGCAACAACTCACCCAGCACGGTTCCCCACGCCCTCGCCGCGAATATGTTCTCGCCCCAGGTCGCCTACGTCCACGCGCTGCGGTTCGAGGATCTGGCGGCCATAGAGGCTTATCAAAACAGACCGCTCGACGCGACGTTCCAGGCGCAAGGTCAGAAGATCAACCAGTGCCTTGCGCAAGAGCGCATCACCTTCCTGTACGAGCAGCTCGCGACGACGGGCCCGCTGTCGGTCCGGCCCAAGTTCGCAATCCGCAATCGCCAGGCACCGGCCGCGGGCAAGGGCCCAGAGCTGCGCGCGATGCTCGATGAGCGGATACACACGAAGAGGCCGGGAGTGGCCGGCGCCCGGCTGGAGCGTCAGATTGGTTCGATTGCGGGTCCAGCCTTCACCGTCACGCTGCTATTCGGCAGCATGGCGGACATGGATACGTTCTTCGCGGCCAACGAGGCCGATACGTCCTTCCCGACATACGTCAAAAAGATTGCCTCGCTCACCCGCACGCCCCTGCAGCAGCGAATCCAGCGCATCATCGCTCCGTTCCCAGCGCAATGAGCGAGTATCGCGTCTCCGGCGACTCGTCGGACCGAGCGAGGGGGATTGCCGTGCAATAATCGCGCTCAGCGCCGTGAAGCATCTCCAGCAGGCGAGGGCATCCGGGGTTTCCCATCAGGACGGCGGTGCATCCGGACGGGCTTGATCGGCGCAGAGGAGGATCGCGATGGCAGGCGAATCCGCCGCCTATCGACCGCGCCCCCGCCCGCCGGGGACCGCCGCCCGCCACATCGCCTCTCCCGCGCCACGCTTGCGAGAACGAGCACAAGCGGCGGTGGCAGAGCCCTTCGTCGGCGTCACCGCGGACGGCCGCGACGAGCCTGGCCTCTTCCCGATCCGCGCGACCGGAGCCTCGACGGAGCCGATGTGGCGCGCTGCCGAGGCGTACCTCGGCAGCCTCAGCGCCGAGCAGCGGGGCGCGCGTAAAGCTGGACGAGGTACGGGAACACCTGTCCAAAGCTTCTTCGCATGGGCTGGCGAATGCGGGGACGAGAGCGTCTCCTCCTATCGGGTTCAGAGCCCAGTCTTGCTGATCGAATTCGATCACCAGGCCGGCATCGCTCTCGACAATGACGTGCCCACGCGAACGCACATCCACACCGTGGTCCGCACCCCGAACGGAAACGACTCTGGCCGCGACATTCTTCGCCAGCACGTCGCCGCGCGCGAGACTTGACCGAAGCTCCCTTCGCGCCGCGTGGCGATTATGAGCCGGGTGGCCCCGGGCGAACGGCGACCAGACGGCCTTCGTGGAGGTGGCCCAGAAACGCGACGCCAAGGACAAGGCCTGCGCCGGCCACGAGTGCCAGCCCCACTGCCGGCCCCGCGGCACCGGACGAAGAGGCGCCTTCGATGACCACCGCCGCTGCGGCGGAGGTCCCGACGAAGACCACCATCGGGAGGAGCGCCCCCGCGAGAAGGTAACCGGTCGGCTTGCCCTGCCACAACCGGACTCCCGCGATCCAGAGGATCGGGAGGAAGAACGCCAGGTCGAGGACGTGGACGGGATCGGTGGGAATCCCCGCGGCGCGGACGCCCGCCGGGGTGACGCCACTGACGAGCGCTTGGATATCCTGGCGGACCCAGAGAGCGAACGTCGCGCTCGCGACGACGACCAGGTACCCGGCGACGAGCCGCCTCGGCATCCCCTCCCGCCGCCGTCCGTACACGACGCTCGGATGGACCTGCGGGAGGAGTGTCACGAGCGCCCAGAATACGAGTCCGAGCGCCGCCACGTAGACGAGAAATAGCTCGTTGAACGCCACATCGAACGCATAGATCGCATACGCATAGAGGAGATAGCCGAGCGCGCCTAGCCAGACGAGCTGCCCCCGGATCGAGCCACGTCTGGCGAGGATCATCGACGCCGCGAGGGTGGGCAGCGCCATCACGAGGTTGACGAGGTCCGACCCTCGTGCGGCGGCCGCCCAGACCGGGGCGTCGCGATAGACCCCCGGGATGAAAAAGCCGGCCGCGGAACCTATCAGCGAGAGGGCCATGGCGGCGATTGAGAGCAGCACCGGGGCGCGCGACGGCCAGCCCCGGGCCGTACGCATGGCCTCGATGCCACTGAACGAGTCTGGCGGGGCGACAAGCGTGAGCCTGCGCACGAGAGAGCCTACCCCCTTCCGCAAACAGCGCCTCGCTGGCGCCGGCCCACCCGGACCGGTGGACGCGTCCGTCTCCTGCCGCGACTTACGCCGCCGACAGAGAAACGGTACGCGCCCTTCGCCGGGGGTGCACACGGCCGCACGGGTGGTTCGCGAAGCCCCGCCGAGGGAGGAGACGACTACCCGTCCGCGCGGGCCAACGCTTCTGGGCTCACCGTCAGAATCACCCTTGGTTTCGACGTCATTGCCCCGCACCTCGGGGTGTATAGGATCTGTCGGTCCCCGCACATCGGCCGCTTGACCGCTGGCTGCCTGAGAGGCAGAGTAGAGAAAGAGCGACGTCGAAGGACGCGGTGACTGGGGTCGCAGTACGCAGGAGGTCGTCTCGTGCAACCGGAGGGTGGACCCGCGCGACGCCTGTACCGCTCCCGAAAGAACCGCATGCTCGCCGGGGTCGTAGGCGGAATCGCGGAGTACATCGGGGTCGATCCCACGATCGCGCGGGTCGTCTGGGTCATTGTCAGCATATTCCTACCGCCGATGCTGGCGCTCGATGTCCTCCTGTACGTTGCCCTTGCGCTCATCATTCCGCCGAGCCCTGAAGACCCCTGACCAAGCGAGCCTCGACGAGCGGTGCAGGTCCACTCGGTATCGGCGCCCAGGTCCAATCGACAAGGGCAGGAAAGGAGGAGAAGGTGCAGGACCCGCGCGAGCGCAATCGGCGCGTTATCGAGGAGTTCCGGGCCAACCGAGGAATCGTCGGCGGCCAGCAAGCGGGGCGGCCGCTGCTGCTTCTCACCACGATTGGCGCGAAGAGCCACAAGCCCTACACGACGCCGGTCATGTACCTGCGCGACGGCGACCGGCTCGCGATATTCGCAACCCACGGCGGTTCGCCGACTCACCCCGACTGGTACCACAACTTGGTGGCCAACCCGATGGTGACGGTCGAAATCGGCGCGGAACGGTACTCGGCGCGAGCGACCGTCGCCAGTGGGACAGACCGCGACGCTCTCTACGCTCGCCAGGCACAACTCTTCCCACAATTTGCCGACTATCAGCGAAAGACGTCCAGAATCATCCCGGTCGTCATCTTGCAGCGAACGGAGGAGGCCTAAGTCCGCGACCGGGTGCGCTCGGCGCGCCATGTCTCAGCGGCGCTCAAACGGACTGTCGCGCTCAGAAGAGCCAACCTTCCGGGACACGAGACGTCACGTAGAGGTAACCCAGCACGATCGCGACGGCGATGATCAGGCAGGCGGCCAGCAGCTCGAACCCGATCAAGAGCAGCCACCAACTCGGGTATGCTTTTTCCTCTTTGATCTCACGGGCTTCGATCAGCAGCTCCACGGGCGGCTGGTATGAGTCTTCCTCGCGCTGCTCTTCGTCGTGTGTTGCGCCTACGCGCTCGGCAAAGGTCTGGGGTCTCGATCGCTGCCGCATGGCTCATCCTAACCCCGCCGATCCTGCCCGGCTGCCGGGTCGCGCTCCTTGCCTCTCCCATGACCATAAGTGGGCCAAGCGCGCGTGCTCCAGACCCATGGGGGTAGCGCGTTTGCCATCTGCCGGGGTGGTGCCGGGGAGCAGCGGATGCTGGCGCGAGAGCCCGTCGGAAACGGTCATTCACGGCCAGCGGGCGAAGAAGGATGGATGACCTTGCCAATTTGAAACGCGTAGACGACAATCCGCGGTTGGACGTCTCACGTAGAACTAATCGGGCTCGAGCAGGATGTGCCAAGATCGGCTCGCAGCTCACGATCGAGATTCGAGGAGGATGTTCCGTGAAGCGGTTCGTGGCACCGGTGCTCTTCGTCGTCCTGACCCTAGTTCTCGTTGGTTCCGTGGCGGCAAAGGGCGGCCCCGTCTCCGGCGGCCCATCGTTCGGCGTCACGCTGAGCGGCGCGGCAGAGCCCAGCGGGGGTGACCCCACCGGCAGCGGGACCGCGCTGATCACCCTCGATTCTGCCGCGGGTGCGATCTGCGTGGAGGCGAGCTATGCGATTGGCTCGCTGCCCGTCACGGGCGCGCACATCCACCGGGGCGTCGCCGGTGAAGATGGCCCCATCGTCGTGGGTTTCGTGGGCGGCGGTGGTGACCTGCCGAGGCCGACGACGAATTCATTCGCCGGGTGCACCCAGGTGGAAGCGGGCCTGCTTCAGTCCATCGCTGAGAACCCGAGCGGTTACTACTTTAATATCCATGATGGGGACTTCCCCGGCGGCGCCATCCGAGGCCAGCTCGCGCCCTAGCGCCGATCTGTCCGGTCCGACCGATCGTGGTGATCGGCCGGGCACCGCCCATGGAGAACGGTTCCGCGGACCCGCTGGGTCGGCACGCATGCTACCATCTGTCATCAAGACCCCGGAGAGAAGCGCCATGGCAGTCAACATCCAGGCTCCGCCCGTTGAGCGCATCGACCACTGGACCCTGGTCTCGAGCGACATCGAGCGCACCAAGCGCTTCTACACGGAGGTTCTCGGCGCGCAATCGCGGGAGCGCTCGCGGGCCGGCGGCGGACCGGTCGCCGTTCGGCTCGCCAACACGACCATCGATTTCTTCGAGCCCGACGACCATCAGCGCCCATCTCCCGGCGGTGAGGGCCAGCACCATGCCTACGTTATCCGGTACGAGGACTTCGACACGTGGGTTGAGCGCTTTCGATCCTTTGGCATCCCGTTGCGCTTTGGGAATTTCGGCACACGCATGTCAATCATGTTTGACGATCCCGACGGGTACCACTTCGAATTCACGGTCCCCATGGAGAGCCGCGAGCGCGCGCGCCAGGAGCTGACCCGGCGCGGATTCCCCTTCGAGGACTGACCCCCGGCCGGGGGCGCGAATAACCGGCGCGACGGGCTAAGATGATTGTGTGCCCCTCATCCCTTCGACATCGAACTCGCAGACCGCTCGCCGGGAGGAAACAATGCCGATCACGAACGGGACCTTTGTTTGGTATGAGCTGCTGACGACGGATCTGCCCGCGGCGCGCGATTTCTACAGCCGCGTGGTAGGTTGGGAGCCGATGGACGCGCAAACACCCGGAATGGAGTATTGGGTGTTCAAGGCCGGCGGCGAGCACGTGGCGGGGCTCATGACACTCCCCGAGCCAGCGCGGCGAATGGGTGCTCCCCCAAACTGGCTGGGCTACGTAGCCGTGGCGGACGTCGACGCGACCGCCAATCAGGCCACCGCCAGTGGAGGACGCGTGCTCAACCCGCCGATGGACATTCCGAACGTCGGGCGCTTTACGCCCATCGCGGACCCCGGCGGTTCCGTTATCGGAATCTACACCCCGGCAAATCCGGACTCCGAATCGACCGTGCAGCAAATGGAGCGAGGACACATCGGGTGGAACGAGCTCTACGCCAGCGACGTGGAAGCAGGCTTCGCGTTCTACTCGCGCCTGTTCGGATGGGTAAAGAAGGAAGCGATGGACATGGGGCCAATGGGCGTTTATCAGATCTTCGGCACCGACGACGTGACTCTCGGCGGGATGATGACCAAGCCGCCCCAGGCACCCACCGGCTACTGGACGTACTACATCAACGTGGCCAGCATCGACGGCGCGGTCGAGCGGGTCCGAACGGCCGGCGGACAGATCGTCAATGGTCCCATGGAGGTCCCCGGGGGGATGTGGATCGTGCAGGGAACGGATCCCCAGCACGCCCTGTTCGCGCTTATCGGAGCGCGGTAGTTACTTCCACTCCCAGATCGTTGTCTTCGTCCTCCCCTGTTCGTCCACGTCGTGCTCGCCGACGACAAGGACTTCGTTGAGCCGCGAGAGCGAGCCGCCCGGGCCGGCCTGGAAGGCGATGGAGAATCGGAAAGCCGCGCGCATGCCAGCCATCATCTTGCTGACGCCGTGACCAGTCCAGATTGCGCCCTGGCCGTCGGATGTCTCCAAAATGCCCTGCCCTGAGCCATAGAGCTGGCCCGGGACCCGCTCGAACACGGTGTATGTGCCGATGTTTCGCGCGTCGACACCGAAGACCTTGCCGGATTCGTCAACCGTGATCTCCATCTTGATGAAGCGGTAGTCATCGCCGGGTAGGACTCGCATTCCCGTCACGCGGCCGGTCATTTCGCCGATTTTCTCACCCAGCACGTCCCATCCTCCAGCATGAACCTCGTTCTTCTGACTAATCGCGCGAGCACGGAGTCAGACTCCATTCTAGGCATGCTAGACTCGGGCGGCAAACTGGGAGGCGAACCGCCATGGCCGAATTGATCGATCTGCCACGGTTGACAATCGCGGAGCGCGATCGGCGCTGGGCACGGGTTCGACGCGCTATGGACGAGCGCGATCTGGCGTGCATCATCACACCGCCCCATACCGGTCACTGGGAGCTGTACGCCGCGGACACGCGCTACCTCACGCATATCGGCGGCAATTGCTCGGAGACCGCGTGCGTCTTTCCGCGCCAAGGTGATGTCACCGCCATCGTCCTCAATCGCCCTGAGTTCTGGTCGCGCGCTCAGGAATGGGTCGGCGATCTCCGCACGCCAAAGCGCCACACCTGGTCCGCCCCCATGATCGACCGCATGCGCGAGTTGAAGCTGGACCGTGCGCAAATTGGGGTTGTCGGCCTGGAGGGCGGGGTGCGGACCCCGGAGGGCACGATCCCTCACCGATTTTTCGAGGCGTTTCGCGCGGCCTTCCCCAACGCGACGTTTGTGGACGTCACCGTGATGATGGCGGAGCTGCGCGCGGTCAAGAGCCCCGAAGAGCTATCCGTCATGGAGCGCGCGGCGGCCATTGCCGAAGAGGCGATCCGCGGCTTCGTCGACGCAGCGCGACCGGGCGTCCCCGACTACCAGGTGTACGCCGCTCTGTACCACAGGATGCTCATGGCGGGCGGAGAGGTCCCGACTATGGTTCTCTGGGGGACCGGATCCGGGCAGGTGCGCGACGCCTTTCTTCCGACGCGCCGGCCGCTCCAGCCCGGCGACCGGCTCGACAACGAGATCGACGGCAAGTACATGGGATACGTGGCTCAGCGCGTCCAGCCCGCCGTGCTGGGCGACGCGCCGGCGCCGTTGCGCGATGCGATGGAGATGCAGCGCACCGTGTTCAACGCCGCGTTGGAGCGCATGACGCCGGGCACGCGATTTGGGGAGATCGCGAGCGCCATCGACGACGTGGCGCAGGAGATCGGCTGTAAAGCCACCCTCACCATGCACGGCCGCGGGCTCGGCGAGGACCGGCCACTCCTCGTGGGCGGGGAGATGACGCCGGAGATCGCGAATTTTGTCCTGCAAGAAGGGAACGCCTTCATCGTGAAGCCAAACGTCCGGCGCGAGGGCGGACCCGGCATCACCTGGGGGGACACCGTCGCCGTGACTGCCTCAGGGGGAAGGCGTCTGGGCACGCAGCCTCACGACCTGATCGTCATTCCGTGTTGATCGTGGGGGGAGCCCCGGGCTGGGGAGATTCCAGCGGTCAGGTTCACGAGCCCCATTCCCACGTCTCGATGCGGTAGATCTCCGCGGGCGCGTCCGGCGACGTTCGGGCCACTGGACCCTTGAGCTGCGATGACCAGGCTGTGACCACGTCGGTGAAATAGTGGGGAATGATGCCCACGTCCGCGTTGAGGATGTGCTCCATCTGTGCAATATCCTGAATTCGTTCCGACGGGGCGAGGGTCGTGTTCCACGCTTGCCAGAATCGATCATAGTCGGGATTGCTCCAGCCGCCGCGGTTTGTGCCGGTCCAGTGGTTCTCCGGCCGCGGAATGCTGTTGCTGGTAAACGGGGTCAGCCGATCGCTCCCGAGCCCGCCGGTGAAGAGACCGCCGATGAGGGCTCGCGCCTTCTCGTCGCGCAGGCGCGCGGGCCCAAGGGTTCGCGGATTGGCGTCGATTCCCGCCTTGCGCAGACTGTCGGCGAAGACCCGGTTCTCCCGCTCAAAGGTACCACCCGTATTCCACAGATCGATCTGCAGCGGCTCACCGTTGGACCCAGCATAGAAGCCGTCGGCGCCCCGCTCCAACCCGAATTCTTCGAGTAGCTGCTGTGCCCGCCGGGGATCATATTTTCGCTCGGTGATGGCCTTCTGAATCTCGGGATAGTAGTCCGCTTTCGGCCAGCTCAGTGAGTATGTAATGAGTCCCTTGCTGCCTGTGAACGCTTCGACCGCTCCCGGGGTGTCGAAGGCATGAGCGAGCGCTCTGCGGAAGCGTACGTCGAGCACAGCCTTTGGATCAGCGTACTCCGGCCGCAGCTGGATCTGCGTGAAGCGAAAGAGGACCGGGGCGAACACAACGGTCCCCGCGTTGTCCCCCGCCCACTGTTCGTCGAGCGTTGCACCGTCCTGGTGTCCGAGGACGTAGTCGGCGACGTATTGGGCTTCGCCGCTCAGCATCTTGGCGAGCGCAGTGTTGGAATCGGACACGAACTCCAGCTTCACGCGGTCAATCTTTGGTCGGCCCAGGGCATGTCCGGCAAAGGCATCGGCCTCGAGGTAGTCCCCGGCCTCCCAGGTTCCCACCTTGTAGGGCCCGAGCCCGATGTAGTCGGTGGTCCAGAACGAATCGTTGACGAAAGCCGACCAGTCCCCTTGGTCGTACGAGCGCTGAAGGAGGTGTCGAGGAAGCGGTTGGAACGATGTGTCCAGCTGGTCAGCCTCAGGGAATGGCTGACGCCACCGGATGACCACGGTCCGGGGATCCTTTGCGACCACCTCCGCCATTTGCTTGATCGGCTTCGTGCCGCCCGCGCCGAGCTCGGGAGTCGCGAACACCTGCCACCCAAAGACGAAATCGTCCGCGGTAAGCACTTGTCCATCGTGCCAAGTCAGGTTCGGGCGAAGGATATGGGTTGTCTCCATGGTTCCATCGGGCGCGACTCGCCAGCTGTCTGTGTTGAGCCTTGGCAGCTCCTGTTCGAGATACGGGTGGGAAACGTCGTTTTCATCGAGCTCGTCGAGAGTAGCGTTGAACAAGCGCAACGGGGGGTTGAGAGACCCGGAATAGCCCACGAGCGGCTTTGCGGCGAGACTGGGTGGTTCGCCCCGCGCGATGATGACCAGCGTTCGCTGAGGTGAAACCGGAGTTTGATCGGTGGTCTGACCGGACGTCCGCCCGGATGGAGGAGCAGCGCAATTTGCCAGCAGCACGGCGATCGAGATGGCAGGTACGAGCGCCGCAATTTTCCGCATCCTTCACCTCCCGCACTGGCCCGCCCCCCGTCGCGGAGGGCGACTATCCGATCGTGATCACCGGAGCACTACCGATACTCCCACTCGTGGATGTTCCAGTCGGCGCTGCCGTCCAGGCTCGTGATGCGGGGGCCAGTCACTCCGCGAGCGAAGGCCTGCGCGGCCAGCTTCCAGTAGAGATTGATGACCACGCAGTCGTCATTGAGAATCCGGTTCATCTGAATCACGGCCTGCGTGCGCTCGTCCTTCACCAGGCTCGTCTCCCACGTGTCCACGAGACGGTCGTACGCGGGCGTACCGGCCCACGCGCCCCGGTTGGTCCCGTTCCAGCGATTCGCGGCCGTCGGAATGCGATCGCTTCGATACTCCGTCAACGCGTTCTCGCCGGGCGGCGTGCTGGTTGTCGACAGACCGGGGAATGCGTTTCGAAACTCCCGGTCGCGGCCCTGCGACGGCGGCCAGTCTACCTCCTTCACGTCGAAGCCCAGCTTGCGCCACGTGTCGGCCATGATGTGCATCTCGTTGTCGCTGTCTGGAGACGCCAGGACGTTCGTCTCAAAGGACATCCGTCCGAACGCGGGATCGGGGCTATTCCACACGCCGTCCGATCCCTTGATGAAGCCCGCTGCGGACATGAGCTGCGCGACTTTGGACGGGTCGTACGGATAGTGCATGACGGCCTGGTCGAGCTGCCGGTAGTACGTGGCGGTCGGCGGTATGGGACCGATGGCCGCGGTCGTCTTGCCGCCCTGAACGGCTTCGTTCAAGGAGTCGAAGTCGACGCCGTAGTGCAGCGCCTGTCGAACCCGAAGATCGGTGAATGCCATCGTGCTGGCGAACTCCGGGCGGCGCTGGAACTGCACCATCCGGTACAGGTTGGGCGCATCGATCACGGTTCCGCGATCGCCCCATTGCGTTTCGAGCACCTCGCCGTCGTTGAAGCGGATAGAGTCACCCGCCGTGAGCTGCGCCTCTCCGGAGAGCATATTGGCGATGACGGTGTTGGGGTCTCCGATGAACAGCTCCCGGATCCTGGGAATCTTCGCCTTGCCCAGCACGTGCCCATCGAAGGCAGCCCCTTCGAGGAATGCGCCGGTCTCCCAGCGGTCGAGCTTGTACGGCCCGGCCCCAACGTAGTCGGTTGTCCAGAAGGTGGAAGCCATGAAGGCGTCGGGATCGGTCGACTGGAACGGTTGCCCGAGGATATGGCGCGGCAGCGGCGGAAACGCGTTATTTCCCGTGCCGCCGCTTCCTGCCTCCAGCTCGTTTGCGTACGGAAACGTTCGGTTCCAGTCGACCACGATGGTGTCCGGGGACGGCGCGGTCACCCCGGCCATGAAATTGACCGGCGGCGAGCCAGCCACTCCGAACGTGGGATTGCTGAAGACCTCAAAGGCAAAGACGAAATCGTCGGCTGTCAGCGGCTGGCCGTCATGCCAGGTCAGGTTGGGCTTGAGCTTGTACGTCGTCTGCATCGTCCCGTCGGGGTTGACCCGCCAAGCATCCGAGTTCACCTGGGGAACTGATTGGGCGAGGTAAGGCTGAGGATCGCCGTCGTCGTTGCGGATCACGAGGCCGGCATTGAACATGCGCCCAGAGAGATCGGACGTCAGGCCCAGAGAGCGGAACGGCTTCGGACTGAGGCTGGGTGGCTCCGCCCGGGTCGCCACCACCAGTGTTTTGCCCGGGCTTCCCGCCTCCTGCTGCGGTCGAGATGCGGACCCTTCACCGGGGCGTGAGCCGCTCGCCGTGGGGCCGGCGCACGACGCGAGCACGACAGCGACCATGGTCACCGGGAGGACGAATTGCCAGTGACGCATGGTCTTCCCTTCTCGATGGGACCGAAAACCTACCCGGAAACGGGGATCCGATGTACCCTTGACCGGGGTCTCCTGATAAGAGTTAGCTAAGAATCGCACAAGAGATCGATGCCGCGCAACGTCGCGTGTTCCGCGGCGAACGCGAGGGACGTCAACCTAAGGGTTAGCGGGACGAGGAGATAGCCATGACGGCGCAACGCTCGATGTTTGCGATAGGTATGCTCCTCGCCGCCATTGGCGTCGCCTGCGGGAGCCCGTCCGCGCCGGCGGGTCAGCGCATGTCCGGCGACCGGCCGGAGGGATCCAGCGGCCCCCAGCCGACCGTCGTATTCGCCGTTCGGGGCGAGCCGCCGAGCGTCGCGGCGAGGCCCGTCGCGTCGTTCTCGGGCCTGCTCACCCCGCCCAACGACCTGTTCAACGCGGAGCTGGACTACCGGGACGAGCGCGAGGCGCCGCATCCATACCTCGCGGAGGCGCTGCCCGAGCTGAATACGGACTCCTGGAAGGTGTTCCCCGACGGCACCATGGAGACGGCCTACAAGCTCAAGCCCAACCTGACCTGGCACGATGGACAGCCTCTCCTGGCCGAGGACTTCGCCTTCGCCTACCGCGTCTATGCCACCCCCGACCTGGGCCAGTCCTCTTCGGCCCCCATCGGTCAGATCCAGGCCGTTGACGCCCCGGACGCTCAGACGGTGGTGATACGCTGGAACCAGCTCTATGCTGACGCCGCGGTACTGGAAGACGGCTTCCCGGCCCTGCCAAGCCACTTGCTCGCCGACCCGTTCCGCACACTCGAGCCAGAGGCATTCACGGCCCTCCCGTATTGGAGCACGGACTACGTCGGCCTCGGGCCCTATCGGGTGACGGCGTGGGAGCCCGGCGCCTTCATCGAGGGGCAAGCGTTCGATGGCTTCGTATTTGGCAAGCCGAAGATCGAGCGGATCAAAGTCGCCTTTATCCCGGACGCCCAGACGGCTCTCGCGAACGTCCAGGCGGGCGAGGTTCACTACGTCAGCGACTACGTGCTCTCTGTCCCAGATGGGCTCGTCCTCGAGCAGCAGTGGGCGCAGGACAAAGGCGGCAGGGTGCTCTACACGCCGGTGACGCTCCGCTACACGTCGTTTCAGCTGCGGCCCGACTACGTCGAGACGCCGGCGCTGCTCGACGTGCGGATACGGAGGGCCGTGGCCTTTGCCATCGACGCCGCCACGGCCGTCAATGTGCTGACCGAAGGGAAGGGCGTCTCAACCGACACGTTGACCTCACCCCGGGTCGACTACTACGCGCAGATCGAAAGCGCGATCCAGAAGCACCCCTACGACCCGAAGCGGACGCAGCAGCTCATGGAAGAGGCGGGATTCGCCAAGGGCGCCGACGGATTCTTCGTGGGGCGGGACGGGCAGCGGCTGCAGTTCAGCGTGTCGTCGACGGCGGGCATCCGAAACGAGTCCGTTGCCGCGACGTACGTCGACAACCTTCGACGGTCGGGCTTTGACGTCAGTCAGGCTGTCGTTCCCCTGGCGCAGATGCGGCTGCCGGAAACGTCAGCTATCGTGCCGGGCCTCCAGGTCCGCGGCGGAAACAACTACTACGCCAACTACACGACGGATGCGATTCCGCGGCCGGACAACCGCTGGCACGGGTCGAACTATGGAGGCTGGAGCAGCCCCGAGTACGACCGGGCGTACGACGGGTGGCTCACAACCCTGGCCCAGCCCGAGCGAGTGAAGCGCGTCGCGGACATGGAACGTGTGATCAGCGAGCAGGTGCCGATCATCCCGCACTTCTTCGACGTGCAGGTCGACCCCGCGGTCGCGGCGCTTCAGGGGCCGGTGGCGCGCCAGACGCCGGAGTCCGGCGGCCCCTTCCTCTACGCGTACAAATGGGAGTGGCGACCGTAGCGAGCCATCGGGCGAGGCTTGCCAACCGGTGGCCCGCCCTCTACGCCTAGACGAGGATCGTGGTCGATTTCGGAGCCTCGCCCCTTCCGTTCTCCTGGCCGGGACGAATTAGCTCCTTCCGCGTTTCGTAGAGGATCGTCTTCATCTCCTGGCTTGGTCGCCCATGGTGGCCAAGAAGCACCATCGGCCCATCGCCCGAGTTGTGGAGCTGATAGAAGGACCCACCGGTGATCAGGCCTGCCATGCCGGGCTTCAGCACGGACTGGCCGCCATCCGGGAAGTGCATGGTGCACTCGCCCTCGATGACGTAGAAGGTGCCATCCGCGTTGTGGCAGTGCATCTCGTCCTTCTGTCCAGGCTCCAGGTAGATGTGAAAGAAGGCATTGAAGCTCGGGCCGTTCATGAGCGTCGTCCGCCGCGCGTCGGGCTTTCGCGCCATCTCCTTGAGATCGATGACCTTGATGGGCATCCGCGTCCTCCCCCTGCGATCTCGTACGCCAGGTCGGATTATATGCAGCGCGGCGACGTCACGCCGCGCTCCACAGCCGCCGAGGGTTGTCGGACAAGATCTTTTCCACGGCCGTCGACCCAGTTGGCCATTTCGGCTACTTCGCGTCACCGGATCGCCCCGCGCGTGCGAAGCCTGTCGATCTCGTCTCGCCCGAGCCCCAGCTCCGCGAGCACCTCGTCCGTGTGCTGTCCGAGGAGGGGCGGCGCTCGGCGCACCGTCGCCGGCGTCTCCGACAGCTTGAACGGTATCCCGGCCAGCTTCAGCTTGCCAATGGTTGGGTGCTCCACCTCCTCCACCATCCGGCGGTGCAGCACCTGGGGGTCGGCAAACACGTCCGGAATCTCGTTGATGGGTCCGCTCGGCACGCCGCGGGCGAGGAGCGCTCCCACCCAGTAGGCGGCGTCGCGCTGGGCGAACCGCTCGCTGAGCAGCCCGATGAGCTCGTCGCGGTTGGCGACGCGCGCCTCGTTCGTCGCGAACCGCGCATCGGCCGCGAGCGAGGGCTCCCCCACGATCTCGCAGAGAGCCGCGAACTGCCCATCGTTCCCGACGGCCAGCGTGAAGTGCCGATCGCGCGCCCGGAACACCTGGTAGGGGACGATGCTGGGGTGGGCGTTACCGAGTCGGCGGGGACGGCTTCCCGCCGCCAGGTAGTTCGACCCCAGGTTCACGAGCCATCCGACGACCGACTCCAGCAGGGAGACGTCGACGCGCTGGCCGACGCCGCTCGTCTCGCGGGCATGTAGTGCCGCGAGGATCGCCGAGCAGAGATACAGACCCGTCGTGACGTCCGCGATGGCGACGCCGACCTTCATCGGCTCGCCGTCCGGCTCGCCGGTCACGCTCATGATCCCGCCCATGCCTTCCGCGATGAGGTCGTACCCGGGCCGGTCGGCGTACGGCCCGTCCGGCCCGTAGCCGCTGATCCGGCCGTAAACCAGCCTCGGGTTCGCAACGTGAAGTCGCTCGTAGCCCAGGCCCCACCGCTCCATCGTGCCCAGCTTGAAATTCTCGATCGCCACGTCGGCGCCGCGGAGCATACGGAACAGCAGCTGGCGGGCGCTCTCGTCGCGCAGGTCCAGGGCGACGCTGCGCTTGTTGCGATTGATGGCGAGGAAGTACGCACTCTCGCCGGCCACGAAGGGCGGGCCCCAGGTGCGGGTCTCATCGCCCCTGGTCGGCTCCTCGATCTTGATGACGTCGGCGCCGAGATCGGCCAGGAGCATGGCGCAGTACGGGCCAGCCAGCACGCGCGACAGGTCCACGATCCGGACGCCGGCGAGCGGGCCGGGCCCTGCACCGTCGTCTCGCACGTCGCCCTCCGACTTGCCCGCGGAACCTCCGGCGGCCTCTTCCGACCCGCCTCAGGCGGAAATCCGCTACGTCGCTTACACGCCCTTTGGACGCCGCTTTTCCGGGAGTAGTAGCATCTCCGGCAGCCATGCTGAATTTCGCCGACTGGGAGCTGTCTCCCGAGCAGCAGATGATACAGGGCGTGGTCCGCGAATTCGTGGAGCGCGAGGCCATGCCCCTCATGCCCGCCTGCTTCGAGGAGGGCCGATTCCCAACGGAGCTGATCCCGGGGCTCGCGAAGCTGGGCCTCCTCGGCGCCACCATTCCGGAGTACGGCTCCGACATCGACTACACCAGCTACGGCCTCATTTGTCAGGAGCTGGAGCGTGGAGACACCGCGCTCCGCTCGTTCGTCTCCGTCCAGGGCGGACTCTGCATGTATCCCGTCTCGAAGTACGGATCGGAGAAGCAGAAGGAGCGATACCTCCCCAAGATGCACCGCGGCGAGATCATCGGCTGCTTCGGGCTCACCGAGCCCGACCACGGGAGCGACCCGGCGAGCATGGAGACGCGCGCTGTGCGCGATAGCGACGGCTCGTGGGTGCTCAACGGCACGAAGATGTGGATCACCAACGGAACGATGGCCCACCTCGCCCTCATCTGGGCGAAGGCGACGGACGATCAGGGTGAGACCATCCGGGGCTTCCTCGTGGAGACGGATCGACCGGGATTCACCGCGAATCCGGTGCGCCACCGACTCTCCATGCGGGCATCCGCCACCTCGGAGCTGGTGCTCCAGGACTGTCGCGTGCCGGGCGATGCGATCCTACCGGGCGTCCGCGGGATGCGGGGCCCGCTTTCCTGTCTCGACCACTCTCGATTCGCCATCGCCTTCGGCGTGGTCGGAGCAGCGATGGCGTGCTACGAGACAGCGCTGGAGTACGCGAAAACGCGCGTACAGTGGGGACGCCCCATCGCCGGCTTCCAGCTCGTCCAGGAGCGTCTGGTCGACGCCCTGCAGGCCATCACGCAGGGCCAGCTGCTCGCGTATCAGCTCGGGCGCCTGCAGGACTGCGGCCGCCTCCGCCCTGCGCAGATCAGCCTCGCGAAGCGCGCCAACTGCGCCATGGCGCTCGAGGTCGCGCGCTCGATGCGCAGCGTCCTCGGCGGAAACGGCATCAGCCTCGAGTATCCCATCATCCGCCACATGGCGAACCTCGAATCCGTCTACACCTATGAAGGAACCCACGAGATCCACACGCTCGTCGTGGGCTCCGACGTGACCGGGCTTCCCGCCTTCCGCTAGCGGAGTACACTAGGCTCATCGTCGACGTCCGGTTCTTCTTCGATGGTCGGAGGTTGGCCCATGGGCGAGCTACTCGGCATCGGCTGTCCGCACGGTCCACAGCCGCGCTTCACCGACGAGACGATGGCGAACAACTACTTCCGCCACAATCTCCAGAGCGAGAAGACGCCGCCGCTCTGGAAAGACCCATCCGCCTGGCCGGAGGCCATGCGGCAGGAGTGGGGTGACGACGAGGGGGTGGCGGCCGCCCGGCGCCACCGCGATCAGGTGATCGGCGCGTACCGCCGCGCGCGCGCAGCGCTCGACGCGTTCCATCCGGATTTTGTCGTGATGTTCGGCGACGACCAGTACGAGAACTTCAAGGACGACGTCCTCCCGCCGTTCTGCGTGTACGCGGCGGATGAATTCAGCCTCGGCGGCCACGGGTCCCGGGTGCGGCGGGCGCCCAACGGGCTCGACTACGGAGTCCCGATGGAGCGGGAGCCGGGCCCGACGACCGTGGCAGGAAGCAAGCGCTTCGGCACGCACCTGGCGGGCGAGCTGATCCGGCGAGGGTTCGACGTCGCGTGCTCCTGGCGGCTCCACCACCTGGAATCGCTGGGGCATGCTTTCGCCTTCACCATCGACTATCTCGACTGGGACCGACGCGGGTTTCCGTACCCGCTTATCCCGTTCCACGTGAGCGCGTATGGGGAGGACATGCGCATGCCCTTGCCCGGCGTGGAGGCCGCGACGGGTCGGCTGCCCGAAAGCATTCCACCCGACACGGTGCTGCCGCCGCCCTCGCCGCCCCCGTGGCGGTGCTACGACCTCGGGCGCGCCGTGGGCGAGGTCTGCGAGTCCTCACCGTACCGTGTCGCCATCATCGGGACCGCCAGCTGGTCCCACGCGTCGCTCACGAACATCCACGGCTTCGTCTGGGGTGACGTGGAGGAGGACCGCCGCCGGTTCGACGAGCTGAAAGAGGGCCACCAGCACCGCTGGCGCGAGATCGATGCGCGCCAGCTTCGGGCCTCCGGCCAGCACGAGATGCGGAACTGGATCTGCCTCGCTGGCGCTATGGCTGGGCGCACCCCGGAGATCCTGACGTACGCCGAGACGTATATCTTCAACTCGTCCAAGTGCGTCGCGCTGTTCCCCCCGCGGCCCGTCTCGGCTCGCGCGCAGGGCGGGTGAACGCCGACTCCGTCGCTGACCCGTCGAGGAGCATTGCCATGCTGACAAGTGAAGAAAACGAACGCATTACGCGCGTTGGCCCAGGGACCCCGTGCGGTGAGCTGCTCCGACGCTACTGGCACCCGGTCGCGGCGGCATCGGAGCTGACGCCCGAGCGGCCGATGAAGCGCGTGAAGATCCTCGGAGAGGAGCTGGTCCTGTTTCGGACCGCCTCCGGCGCGTACGGGTTGCTCGCCGAGCACTGCTCCCACCGGGGCACGTCGCTCTTCTACGGGTTTCACGAGGGCGAGAACCTCCGCTGCCCGTACCACGGCTGGCTCTACGACACCGAGGGCCGCTGCGTGGAGCAGCCCTTCGAGCCCGCCCAATCGTTGATGCGCCACACCCTTCGGCACCCGGCCTACCCGGTGGAGCGGCTCGCCGGCCTGCTCTTTGCCTACATGGGCCCGCCAGAGAAGCGGCCGCTCCTTCCGCGCTGGGACATCCTGGTCTGGAAGCACGGAACGCGGAGGCTGCAGATCCGTCCGGTCCTGAGCTGCAACTGGCTCCAGGCCGAGGAGAACACCGCCGACTTCGTCCATACTTTTTTCCTGCACGGATGGATGGCGCGTCTCCAGGGCCGCGGGGACGAGGTCGGCTTCTTTACGCGTCCCTTTGCCCGGTACGGCTTCCAGCCGTGTCCGTGGGGCATCATCAAGTCCTGGGAGTACGAGGGGGAGAAGGCAGGGTCGGGCTGGGGAAACATGGTGCTGTTCCCCAACATGTTGCGCCAGACGGACACGATGAGCACGCTGCACTGGCGCGTCCCCATCGACGACACGCACACGACGATCTTCCAGGTGCTCTTCCGCCCCACGCCCGGCGGCAACGTGGTGGACGAGGACCAGAATCCGCCGGTCGTGTACGACGATTCGTGGATGGGCGAGGACGGCGACTACCACCTGCGCACCTTCCCGAGCCAGGACGGCATGGCGTGGGAGACGCAGGGTCCACTGTACGATCGGCGCACCGAGCACCTGGGCCAATCCGACCGCGGGATCGCCATGCTGCGCCAGATGCTCCTCGAGCAGATCGCCGTCGTGGAGCGCGGCGGCGATCCCATGGGCCTCGTGTGGGACGCCGCCGAAAACGAGCTGATCAACCTCGAAGGATGGGCCTCCGAGCGGGACGTGCGGGCTGGTGCCGGCGTGAGCCCCCTTGGCATCGAACGCATACCGCGGGAGCGCATCTTCGACGACCGGTATGAGCTGGTCGAAGTGCCGTTCGGCTCGGCGCGACCAGCGCCAGGATCCATGGCTGGCGCAGCCAGCGAGCGGCGCCGTCGCTGAGACAGGCGCAAGCAGAAGCAAGTCAAAAATCGTGGGGGGTTGAGTCTGTGGCGTACGAGCTGAAGGTCGGCCTCGCAGGTCTGGGGGCGGCGGCCCGCATCGTTCTGCCGGGCCTGGAAGTCCTGTCGCAATCGCGTCTGACCGCTGTGGCGGACATCCGCCGAGACGAGGTCGAGCGCTTTGCCCAGCGATTCGAGGCGGAGGGGTTCAACAGCGTCGAGGAGATGTGCGCCAAGGGCGACGTCAACGTGGTCTACGTGGCGACGCCCAACGAGCTGCACGCCGAGCACACCATCATGGCCGCCGAATACGGCAAGCACGTCATCTGCGAGAAGCCGATGGCCATCACGATGGACGAGGCGAACCGCATGATCGACGCGGTCGAGCGCAACGGCGTGCAGTACGTGCAGGGGCACAGCAAGATCTTCCGCCCGATCTTTCGGAAGATGGCGGAGATCATCAACAGCGGCCGGTTGGGGCGCGTGCTCCAGATCAACACGTGGAACTACAACGACTGGATGCGGCGGCCCATGCTGGCCTCGGAGGTCGACGAAAAGAAGGGCGGGGGCGTCGTGTTTCGGCAGGGGCCGCACCAGTTCGACATCAGCCGCTTCCTGGGCGGCGGAATGATCCGCAGTATCCGGGGGACCGTGAATCGAGCGTTTCCCGTGTTCGACATCGAGAGCAACTACTCGGCGTTTGCCTTCTTCGAGGGAGGCGCCACGGCCCTCATCGGCTTCAACGGCCTGGGCCATCTGGACATCGCGGAGATGACCTGGGCCATCGGGGAGGGCGGCGGCGTCCATACGGAGCGGGCGATGTACGGCGAGCGGCTCAAGCCCACGGGCCCGGTCTCGGTGGAGGACCGCTACGCGATGCCGCAATATCAGTTCGGCGCGGCGGCCGGGCACGGGCCGCGGCCCGAGCGCCACCAGGACTTTTTCGGCATCACCATCGTGAGCTGCGAGCGCGGCGACATTCGGCAGTCGCCCGACGGCCTGTACGTGTACACGGAGGACGGGCGCGAGGAGGTCGCCGTCGAGCCCGACGTCAACACGCGCGGCTTCTCCGAGCTGCGCGAGCTGCGCGCGGCGATGGACGAAGGCCGACCCGTGTTCCCAAACCACCTCTGGGGACGGGCGAGTCTCGAGGCGTGCATGGCGGTGATCCAGTCGTCGCGCGAGAATCGGGAGATCGAGCTGCGGTACCAGGTGCCATCGCCGGTCCTCACCGCTCCAGCTCCTGCCTGAGATCGGAGGCACCAGCGCGCCGCGCCGACGTTGCGCGGAAGTACAGAAACGCTAGTCTGCGCCGTGATAGAAGACGGCGCGAGGTCCCGACGGGCGCGGCAGGAGGCGATGGACGCGCTTCACCTCCCGAAGGACCACTGAGCTGCGGACCCGACTGAACCCGCGCATTCGATCCAGTACGTCTTGAAGGGCCGGGATGTCCGCCACGGTGGCCTTGACCAGGTACTGGTCCTCCCCGCTGATCCGATAACACGCTTCGACGCCCTCAACCTCCTGGACCTGGCCCTCGAAGCGTGCGCCCCCGTGGTCGTCGAATGGCATGCCGAGGGTGATGAAGGCGCGCACCGCGAGACCCATCCCCTCGGGATTCACTTCCGCATGGTAGCCGCGCAGGACGCCGCGGTCCTCGAGCCGGCGGACTCGATCCGTGACGGCAGGCCCGCTCAGGCCGACCGCCAGCCCCAACGCGCGCATGGTGATCCGGGCATCCTGCTGGAGCAGATCGAGGATCTGCAGGTCAACCGGGTCGAACATCGCCGCATCCATAATGTTCTCCATCGTTCGCATACACGATAGTTGTATCAGCAGAATCCCGTAATCGCTTTCAGAACGAATGTAACCCCGTTGCCACGCCGCTCTATCATCCCTTACAGACTCGACAGGGAACGCATCGTTTATCAGGAGGGACCAGCGTGGCACAGATCCAGATCGCCCACGGGCTCGAGGGGGTCGTCTCCCACGCGACGCGTCTCAGCGAAGTTGACGGCGCCGCGGGCCGGCTCATCATCCGCGGCTACGACATCGGCGACCTCGTCGGCCAGGTGTGCTTCGAAGAGGCCGTGTATCTGCTCTGGCACGGGGACCTACCGGACCGGGCGCAGCTCGACGGGCTTCGCGCGGAGATGGTCCGGGCGCGCCGGCTCCCCCAGCCCGTGCTGACATGGCTTCAAGGGCCCGGCCGTCAGACCGAGGGAATGCACGCCCTCCGGATAGGCATGGCGATGCTGACCCTCGACGAGCCGCGACCCGACGACGTCAGCCCCCAGGCGAATCTGCCCCGCGCGATCAGGCTGACGGCCCGGGTCCCGGAGCTGATCGCGCAGCACGCTCGCGCGCGCTCGGGACATGCGCCGGTCGAGACTCCCGACGACCTGGGCTTCGCCGCCGGCTACCTCTATGCCCTGGAAGGGCGACAGCCCGATCCGGTGCGCGTCGAGGCGCTCGATGCGTATCTGGTCACCGTGATCGAGCATGGAATGAACGCGTCGACCTTCGCTGCGCGCGTCATCGCATCGACCCAGTCGGACATGGTCTCGGCGCTCACGGGAGCCGTCGGCGCCCTGAAGGGCCCGCTCCACGGTGGCGTGCCCGGTCCGGTCCTCGCCATGGTGCAGGAGGTCCGGCAGCCGCAAAACGCGGAGCGCTGGGTGCGCGCCGCCCTCGCGCGCGGAGAACGCATCATGGGCTTCGGTCACCGGGTATACAGGGTTCGGGACCCGCGCGCGGAGGTGCTCGGCCGCGTGGCCGAGCACCTCGCGGGGGTGACGGGAGACCGCGGCCTGCTGGACCTCATCCGCGCCGTCGAAGAGTCCGCGGTGCGGGTGCTGGCGGAGACCAAGCCGGGGCGCGCCCTCTACGCCAACGTGGAGCTGTACGCCGCGCTCGTGCTCCACGAGGCAGGCATCCCGCCGGAGCTCTTCACCCCGACCTTCGCGGCCGCCCGCACGGCCGGCTGGACCGCGCACATCCTGGAGCAATACGCGGACAACCGCCTGATCCGACCTCAGTCCGTCTACGTCGGACCACGAGACCGCGCGGTGCTGCCGCTCGCAGCGCGACCCCCAGCCCACCCCGGCCGACTCCGGAGCTGCTGAGGGTCATCGACCAACCTTCGGGGCGGCTCCGGTGTACGATGCAAACCGACGAGTCGCCGTCGGGCGCGGGCCTCGGCGCTCGGAGGAGGTATGGATGGCGCGCGCGAGCATGACCGTCGACCAGGCCGTGTGCGAGACGCTCTCCCAGTACGGCGTCCAGTACGTTTTCGGCATGCGCATCTACACCGATCTCGACACGTCCCGCACTCGGCCCATCAACATCCACCACGAGTCCTCCGCCGAGCTCATGGCCTACGGGTATGCCCGCGTCAGCGGCAGACCGGGCGTGTGCGCCGTCAACCGCCCAGGGACCCCCAATGCGCTCATGGGCCTTGCCGAAGCCTACAACTCGTCGGTGCCCATCATCGTCCTGCTGGACGGCCTCCCCGTCGGTCTCGACGGCAAGAACGCCCTCTATTCCTACGATCAGGTGGCGCTGATGCGCCCCCTGGCGAAGTGGGTCGCCGAGGTCCCAAACCCGGCGCAGATGCCCGAGATGCTCCGCAAGGCGTTCCGAATCGCCACTTCTGGCCGCCCTGGGCCAGTCGTGCTGATCCCGCGCGGGATTGCCGATCGCGAGGTCCCCGGCGCGCGGATCTTCGCCGAGCCGCAGTTCGCCGAGTACCCCGCGACCCGGATCCCGCCCGATCCGGCGCTGATCCGGGAGGCGGTCCGCCTCATCGCGGAGGCGGAGCGGCCGTGCATCGTGGCGGGCGGAGGAGTAAACACGTCGCGCGCGTGGGACGAGCTGCGCGCCCTCGCCCACCTGACCCAGATGCCCGTGGCCACCA
>DASRDP010000001.1 GCA_035652535.1 Chloroflexota bacterium | reverse complement strand
CAGCTCCACCAGTTTCGCGGACGGGTCGGACGCGGCAGTGCGCCGGCGGCCTGTTACCTGATTGCCAGCACGGAGTCGCCGGAATCGCTGGAACGGCTCGACGTCGTCGCGCGGTCGACCAGTGGATTGGAGCTCGCGGAGGAGGACCTTCGGTTGCGCGGACCGGGAGAATTCTCCGGATTTCGGCAGAGCGGCTTTCCACCCCTTCGCATCGCTCGGCTCACCGATCTCGAATTCCTCGAGCGAGTCCGGGGCGCCGCCAGCCGTGTGCTGGAATCGGACCCGCGACTCGAGCGATCGGAGCATGCCGCCCTCGCCCGAGCTGTCCACGCGTTGGCGAGCAGCTCCGGCGAAGCGAACTGACGGTGCGTGTCGTCGCCGGGAGCGCCAAAGGGCGTCCCCTCTATGTCCCCAAGGGGCTCGACATCCGTCCGACGACCGACAAGGTCAAGGCAGCCATCTTCTCCATGCTTGCTGCCGAAGCGATGCGACGCCAAGACCTCGACGCCGAGGAGGTAGCCTTCCCCTACCGCCGGGTCTTGGACCTGTACGCGGGGTCCGGCGCACTTGGGATTGAAGCCCTCAGCAGGGGCGCGGAGTTCGTCGACTTCGTTGAGGCGAACGCGCGTGCCCGGTCGGCGATTCGCGCAAATCTCGAGCGGACTGGATTTGTATCGCAGGCCTCGATCCACGGCCTGCGTGCCCAGGCGGCCGTGTCGACATTCAGCGCAACGTATGATTTAATACTGGCCGATCCTCCGTACGATGAACCCACGGTGCCAGAGGTGCTCGAGACTATCGGGCGCAATGCCATCCTAAAGCCCGGGGGTATTCTCGTCCTCGAGCATGCGCGGTCCCGCGACTTTGGAGCCCGTGTCGGCAAGCTCCAGCCCTTGCGAACCAGGAATTACGGGACGACGGCGGTTTCGCTCTTTCGCAACGACGAGAACTGAAGGCGCCACAAGAGAGCAAGGCGCGAGCGATCTCTCCCTTCCGGCCCAACCCCTCGTCTGGAGTGAGCGATGGCAACGGCTCAATCGCGATCCACAGGCGACCTGGTTGCACTGTATCCGGGCAGCTTCGACCCCATTCACAACGGGCACTTGGATATCATCCGCCGCGCGTCGACCATCTTCGACCGCCTCATCGTCGCCGTGTACGACAAACCCGACAAGCGCCTGCGATTTACCACCGACGAGCGGGTCGAACTCGTACGGGAGACCACTGCGGATCTGGCCAACGTTGAAGTCGCAAGCTATGCCTCGCTCACCGTAGACTATGCCGTGTCGCGGGGAGCGCGAGCGATCATCCGCGGACTACGGGCTACCTCCGATTTCGATTTCGAATTCCAGGTCGCTCTCATGAACCGCCACTTGAACCGAAACGTCGAGGCGATCTTCTTCATGACGTCGCTGGAGCACGCGCACCTCAGCTCTACACTGGTGAAGGAGGTCGCGCGTCTCGGCGCACGCGTGGACACGCTTGTTCCCGCGCCCGTGGCGGCCGCGCTCAAGCGGGACGTCGAGGGCATGCCATGATGGATCCGCCGACGAACGAACCGGGCTCGATGGACATCCTGTACCTCCTCGAACGGCTCGAGGAGGTCCTCGGGTCCGGCTCGCGCCTTCCGTTCACCAGCCGAACGCTGATCGACGACGAGGAATGTTTTGCGATCATCGATCAAATCCGGCTCAGCCTTCCAAACGAGATTCGCCAGGCGCGCATGGTCAACGCCGAGCGCGAAGCGCTGCTGGACGAGGCCCGCGCCCGCGCGGACCACATTATCAAGATGGCCGAAGCGGATGCGCAGGAGCGTGTTCGCGATCACCACGTGACGCAGCAGGCGCAAGCGCGCGCGAGCGAGATCGTGGCGCAGGCGGAGCGAGATTCGCTCAAGGTCCGCGATGAGGCGGATGATTACGTGTATCGCGTGCTCATGGAGCTGGACCGCCACCTGGAAAGCCTCGCCACGACCGTCCGGAACGGGCTCCAGTCGCTCCACGAAGGGCGCGAAAGCGCTCAGCCTGCCGCCGATTTCGACTCGGGTGGCTACGGGCGGGACAATCCGGAATGGGGGTCAAGCGGCACCGGTTCGATAAAATGAGTCGAGACCGAAGCTGGTGCGGATAGTCTCCCGAGCGAAACGATGCTGGCGCACAATGTTGCCGCGCTCCTCAAGGCCCCACCGGGCACCAATCGCGACATCGAGATCTTCGACGAACATCCGCGATTCGGTCCCGAGTTTGTAACCACCGCCGCCGTCCGTGGGAGAGCCCGGCTGTTCCGTACCCAGGATGCAATCGTGGTGCGCGGGCACATCGATACCGTCATCGAGGTCGAGTGTTCCCGCTGCCTCGATCCGTTTCCCTTTCCGATCTCGATGGACTTCGAGGAGGAATTCCGCCCGAGCATCAACATCACGACCGGCGCGCCGCTGGAGCTTGCAGAGGACGAGGCGCTGCGCATCGACGAGCATCACGTTCTCGATCTGACCGAGCTGGTCCGCCAGTACCTCCTCACCAACGCCCCGCTCCAACCCGTCTGTAGCCCCGATTGCCGGGGCCTTTGCCCGACTTGTGGCGCGGACCTCAACGAGCAAGCCTGCGCTTGCCCCTCCGACGTCGATTCGTCACCATTCTCAGCCCTCGCTCCGCTGCTCGATCGAAAGACGACCGGGCGAAGCTGACGCCGATCGGAATTCGGTAGAATTCACGACGCTTATTCCAACCCGAATATGAGACCACCCCGAGCGAGGGCCCGCCCAGAGAGGAGCACATGGGAGCACTCCCAAAGAAGAAAATCCCGCGCCGTCGTCGAAACAATCGCCGCAGCCACCTGCACGCGGCATTGCCACAATTGGGTCCCTGCCCGCAGTGTCATCGCCTCAAGCCGACGCACCAGGTCTGTCCGTTCTGCGGAACGTACAACGGTCACCACGTACTCGAGGTGAAGGACACCGCGCGGCCCCTCTCCTAGCCGGTGCGCGGCAGCGCCCGCGTGACTGAGCCGCCCGAGACACGCGATCCATCGGCCGCGCGACGCCTCGCGGTGTTATTTCCCGGCCAGGCCTCGCAGCACGTTGGGATGGCTACTGCGCTGCGCTCGGCAAGCCCCCGCGTCGAGCAGCTTTTTGGCCTCGCTGAATCCATCACCGGTCTGCCACTCGGGCGCTTGTGCGCGGAGGGACCCCTTACCGACCTCACGCGGACAGACGTGGCGCAAACGGCTGTCGTCACGGCGAGCATCGCCGCCGCCTGGTACCTTGAGGACATGCTCGGAACTCCGGTTCCCGCTGCCTTCGCGGGCGGTCACAGCGTGGGAGAACTGACCGCCATGTGCTGGGCGGACGCCATCAGCGTGCAGGACACGCTGCGGCTCGTCCATCGGCGCGGCGAGCTGATGGCTAGGGACGCGGCAAACTGCGATGGCACGATGGCAGCGGTGATCGGGATCGAGCCGAGCAAGCTGGAGACAGTGTGCCAACAAGCTTCGGTTGGGACCGACGGAACGGTTCAGGTGGCAAATTTGAACGGACCGGGACAGATCGTCATTAGCGGCGACCGCGTCGCTGTCGGACGCGCGGCCGAGGCGGCTGTGGCCAACGGAGCGCGCCGCGTTCTGCCGCTCAATGTTGGCGGGCCGTTTCACTCGCGGTACATGGTTGCGGCGGCTCGCGACTTCTCTGAGATGGTCGAATCGATCGAGATTCGACCTCCCCGCGTCCCCGTCATCTTGAATACCAGCGCCGAGCTGGCGAGCAGTGCCGGCGCGCTTCGATCCGAGCTGCCTCTCCAGATCACTCGACCGGTCCGATGGCATGAATCCGTCGACGCGCTGGTTGCCCTCGGATGTGACACATTCCTCGAGATCGGGCCGGGAGACGTCCTGTGCGGCCTCGTGCGACGGATCGCGCCGAAGGCTCGCGTCCTCGCTGTCGGATCGCCCGACGCCGCAGAACGCGCGGCCCAGATCATTCGAGCGTGCATGACGGGTGACTGAGCCGGCCACAGTTGGACCGTTGTCCCTCAGCGGAAAAACGGCGCTCGTCACCGGGGCCGCCCGCGGCATCGGGCGCGCGATTGCGCTCGACCTCGCGCGCAACGGCGCGCACGTGGCCGTCAACTACCTCGCCAGCGCCGACGCGGCGAACGACGTCGTCGCGGAAATGGCGTCCGTGGGGTCCGAGGGCTTCGCCGTGCAGGGAGACGTCGCCAACGCCGATGACGTCGAGCGCATGACGGCGGCGGTGCTGGACCGCTTTCAGCGCATCGACGTGCTGGTCAACAACGCCGGAATTACCCGCGACCGGCTCCTTCTCCGGATGAAGGACGATGACTGGGACGACGTGATCGGCGCTGACCTTCGCGGACCCTTCCTGTGCACGCGCGCCGTCTTGCGCGGTATGGTGCGGAATCGAAGCGGGCGGATCATCTGCATTGGCTCGATCTCCGGCATCGCCGGCAACGCTGGCCAGGCAAACTACGCCGCGGCGAAGGCTGGACTTATCGGCTTCACGCGGTCCGTCGCTCGCGAAGTCGCGTCCCGGGGCATCACCGCGAACGTCGTGGCGCCTGGATACATCGAGACCGAGATGTGGGCCACCGTGGCAGCCGAGGCACGCCGGCGATTCCTCGACATGGTGCCCCTGGCGCGACCCGGTCAGCCGGATGAAGTCGCCAGCGTCGTCTCATTTCTCGCGTCCGACCGCGCATCCTATATAACCGGCCAGGTGATCCACGTGGACGGCGGAATGGTGATGGGATGACGATCCACCGGCTCCTCGTCGCGAATCGGGGCGAGATTGCCGTTCGGATCATTCGGGCCTGCCGGGAGCTCGGAATCGAGACCGTCCTGGCGCATTCGGAGCCCGATCGCGAATCGCTGGGCGCGCGGCTCGCCGACCAGACCGTGTGTATCGGACCCGGTCCCAGCGAAAAGAGCTACCTGAACATTCCCAACATCGTCAGCGCCGCGCTGATCACTGGATGCGACGCGCTCCACCCGGGATATGGCTTCCTCGCGGAGAACGCGTATCTGGCCGAAGCGTGCACGCGATGCAACCTCACGTTCGTCGGGCCTCCTGCCCGGGTGATCGAGGAGTTCAGCAACAAGGTTGCGGCCCGTCGGCTCATGGCAGCCGCGGGTCTCCCGATCGTGCCGGGCAGCGAGGGGATCGTGCCGAATCTCGAGGCGGCTCGATCGGCCGCCGCCGAGGTCGGCTTCCCGGTGATGCTGAAGGCGGACGCGGGCGGCGGCGGTCGGGGGATGCGGACCGCCGCCAACGACGAGGAGCTGGTGCGCGCATTTCAGATTGCGCAGGCGGAGGCGCTGGCGAGCTTCGGCAACGGCGATCTCTACGTCGAGCGGTTTGTCCCAATGGCACGCCATATCGAAGTGCAGCTCGCCGTCGACAACGACGGACACGCAGTCCACCTCGGCGAGCGGGATTGCTCGCTTCAGCGTCGACACCAGAAGCTCCTCGAGGAAGCGCCGTCTCCCGCCCTGTCCAAAGAGCACCGGCGCGACATCTGCGAAACGGCTGTCCGCGGTGCGCGCTTCGCGTCGTTTCGAAGCGTCGGCACGATGGAGTTCATCCTCGATCCCGACGGCGCGTACTACTTCATCGAGATGAACACTCGCCTCCAGGTGGAGCATCCGGTCACCGAGATGGTGACGGGGATCGACATCGCCAAGCTGCAAATTCGCCTGGCCGCAGGCGAACCGCTTCCGTTTACCCAGGAATCCATTCGCGTCCAGGGCCACGCGATGGAGTGCCGAATCGTGGCGGAGGATCCCGACCGCGACTTTGGGCCAGAGTTCAGTCCCATCCGCGAGTACCACGCCGCGGGAGGACCGGGTATCCGCGTCGACTCTCACGTCTTTTCCGGATATGAGCCCCCGCCGTTTTACGATTCGCTGCTGAGCAAGGTCATCGCCTGGGGAACCGACCGGGAAGAGGCGATGCGCAGGATGGAGCGTGCCTTGACCGAGACGCGAATCATCGGCCCGAAGACGAGCATTCCTTACCAGCTCGCGGTCCTGCGCGATGACGGCTTCCGACGCCACGGCGCTCATACGCAATGGACGTTTCCGGTCGCCTCGGCCGAGCCCAATGGCGAGCGCTGAGCAGCCGTCGGACGCGTCGCCTCGCAGCCGTAGACGGGCACGCGAACTCGCGCTCCAGGCCCTGTACGAGATCGACGTGTCCGCCCACGCGCCGGAGGAAGTCCTCCAACGGATGGCCGCCGACATCCGGGCGAGCGGGCCGGTCGTGCAGTACGCGCAGGAGTTGATTAGCGGGATCATCGCCCACCGCAGGGAGATTGACGCGCAGATCGCGCGCCATGCCTCGGCGTGGCCCATCGCGCAGATCTCCACGATCGACCGGAATTTGCTGCGCCTGGGTGTTTACGAGCTAACGTTCAATTCGTCTAAAATACCCGTCGGCGTCGCGATCAACGAGGCCGTGGAGCTCGCCAAACGCTACGGGAGCGACAGCTCGAGTCGGTTTGTGAACGGCGTTCTCGGGCGCGTCGTGGATGACCAGCGGAGAACGGAACCGCCTCCCCAGCCGTGAGTCACGTACGTGGACGCTTCAGCGCGGGCTCCATCCGGAGAGCCCGCCCAATCGAGACGGGAGAGTTATCGAATGGCCATGGCGAATAGTGCGGACGAGCGTCTTCGCAAGATCATTGCCGAGCAGCTTGGAGTGTCCGAGGACGAGGTGGTGCCCGACGCGTCGTTCATCGACGATCTCAACGCAGATTCGCTGGAGATGGTCGACCTCATCATCTCGCTCGAAGAAGAGTTCGGCATCCAGGTCTCAGACGAGGACGCGGAGAAGATCAAGACCGTCAAAGACGCTATGGACTACCTTCACGACCACCTCGACTGACCTCAGATGATCGGTATCAGAGCGCGGTTCCGGCCGGCTCTGACGCCAGCTCCACCGGCTGACGCCCTCCACGGTTCGCGAGACACAGCTGCGGAGCGCCGCCCAGATGGGTGAGGCGTTTCAGGACCGCGAGATGACCATATTCGAGCATCTCGCCGAGCTGCGTCGTCGCATCATCATCGCCGGTCTGGCCGTGCTCGTCGGAATGGCGATCGCGGCGGTGTTTCTCACCTGGCCGGTCATTGACCTACTGACGCGGCCGTCGGACGTTCACCTCCAGGTCCTTCGACCCACCGAGACCTTCAGCGTGTATATGAAGGTTGCGCTCGTGACCGGTGCCGCGCTCGCGATGCCCATCATCGTGTGGCAGGCCTTACTGTTCGTCCTGCCGGCCCTTCATCAGCACGAGCGCCGTTTCCTCTTGTTTGCCGTTCCAGGCGTCAGCCTGTCTTTTTGTCTGGGGCTGGTCTTCGGGTTCTTCGTCGTGATCCCGGCGGCGGTTCGCTTTCTCGCCGGGTTCGGCTCCGGGTACGTCCAGGTGACGTGGAGCTTCGAGGAGTACGTCTCGTTTGTCTCGACGTTCCTCTTCTGGGTCGGCGTTGTATTCGAGACGCCGCTGCTGATGTTTAGCCTCGCGAAGCTGGGGGTGGTGGACGCCGAGCAGCTCGGCCGTTACTGGAAGTATGCGCTGCTGGCGGCCTTCGTTATCGGCGCGATCATCACCCCCACCCCGGATCCGTTCAATCAGACAATCGTCTCCGTCCCGATCTTTCTCCTCTACGAGCTTGGGATTATCCTGGCGCGATTCGCCTGACAAGCCGCAGAGAAGCGAGCCGAGCAGGCCGTGTAGAATACTCGCGAATTCTTCGATATGGTGGATGAGATGGCGACGGCAACACCTCGAGTGCAGGACGAGCGCCCGCTCGAAGATGCGCTTCAGGCCATCCGCACGCGCCGTGCGGTCAAGGAATATCTCGACACGCCGATCCCGAAGGAGTGGATCGAGGAGCTCATCGACGCGGCCCACTGGGCGCCGAATCACCACCTGACCCACCCGTGGCGCTTCCACGTCTTCACCGGACCGGGGCGGGAACGGCTCGTCTCGGCTCGGCAGGCCGCCGTCACCGCGGCCGCGGAGCGAAAAGGTGAACAGGTGAGCGAAGAGGCGCTGGATTTCGCGCGCAAGAAGTGCTATTCGGCGCCCGCGATCATCATCGTCTCCATGGTCGGGGACGAGAATCCGATCATGGACCGGGAGAACTACGCGGCCTGCTGGTGCGCCATCGAGAACCTCCTGATCGCCGCAACCGCGCGCGGCCTCGGCAGCTACCCCAGCACCGGGGACTGGATCGACTACAACTTCGTCGGACCCGTCCTTGGGCTGACCGAGAAGGAGCGCCCGGTCGCGTGCATCTTCCTCGGCTATTCGGATCAGGAGACGATGGGGAAGCGGCTACCCGCGGAGCGCCACACGCACTGGTACACGACAGCTGCCAGCTGACGGGTACGGTCGGATACGGAAAGGCCCGGGCGACCGCCCGGGCCTTTGTGTATTCACAACTCACGCGAACCCTCAGGCCGATGCGTCGTTTACCTTGTTCGTCTCGATGACCCGATCGTTTCGCGTCAACAGAATCGGTGACTTTCCCTGAATGATCGTGTCCGCATTGATGACGCACTTCTTCACGTCGCCGCGCGAGGGAATCTCGTACATCACGTCGAGCAGCACCTCCTCGATCAGCGTACGGAGGCCACGGGCGCCGGTGCGATAGCTCAACGCCCGTTCCGCCGCGGCCTCGAGCGCGTCCTCGGTGAAGACGAGCTCGACCTTGTCGAGGGCCAGGAACTTCGCGTACTGCTTCGTCAGCGCATTCTTCGGCTCGATGAGGATGCGCATGAGCGCCTCTTTGTCCAGCTGTTCGAGGCTCACGACGACGGGGAGTCGGCCGACGAATTCCGGAATCAGCCCGTACTTCAAGAGATCGTCGGAGGTGAGCTGGCGGAGCAAGATCGCGGCGTCATCCGCGACCTTCGGGGTCGCCTGGAATCCGAGGCTTCGCTTGGCCCCAAGGCGGCTCGCGACGACGGAGTCAAGATTTTCGAACGCGCCGCCACAGATGAACAAAATGTTCGTGGTGTTGATCTGGATGAAGTCCTGGTGCGGATGCTTTCGACCGCCCTGGGGCGGCACGTTGGCAACGGTGCCTTCAAGGATCTTCAGGAGCGCTTGCTGAACGCCTTCGCCCGAGACGTCGCGGGTGATGGACGGGTTATCCGCCTTACGGGCGATCTTGTCGATCTCGTCGATATAGACGATGCCACGCTCTGCCCGCGATACGTCGAAGTCTGCGGACTGAATAAGTCGGAGCAGGATGTTTTCCACATCCTCGCCAACGTATCCGGCCTCGGTCAGGGCGGTCGCGTCGGCGATGCAGAACGGGACGTCCAGGATTTTGGCGAGGGTCTGGGCGAGCAGTGTCTTACCGGAGCCGGTCGGGCCAACCATGAGGATGTTGCTCTTCTGGAGCTCGACGTCGTCGATCTCCATGCCAGCATTGACCCGCTTGTAGTGGTTGTAGACCGCGACGGACAGGACCTTCTTGGCGCGGTCCTGTCCGATAACGTACTGGTTCAGCTGGTCGTAGATCTTCTTCGGAGTCGGCAGCTTCGAGGCTGGGAGCTTGGACCTCGTGGCCGGCGCATTCTCCTCACTGATGATCTCGCGACACAGCTCGACGCATTCGTCGCAGATGTAGACCGAGCCGGGGCCCGCGATGAGCCGTCGCACCTGATCTTGGCTCTTTCCACAAAACGAGCAATGGTATGGGCCGCGACTCCCGCGAGTGGTAACCATGGTCCCCCCAAATGGGCTCCTGATGCGCCTAGCTGGTCGCGCTCGCCGGCTCCTCGGTGGACGTCTGGCCCGTTCCATCCGATGTGGCTTTGGCGCTCCCCTCCGGTAAATCGGGAGCGCCGGTCTTTGCCCGGCCGATGATTTGGTCGATGATTCCGTATTCCAGTGCCTGTTCCGGCGTCATGAAGAAATCGCGATCGGAGTCACGAATAATGCGCTCCATCGGCTGTCCGGTGTGCTGATGAAGAATGTCGCGTATCCGCGTCTGGAGCCGAAGGATCTCGCGCGCGCGAATCTCGATGTCCGCGGCGGTTCCTTCGAACCCACCGGCAGCCTGGTGCAGCATGACCGTTGCGTTGGGAAGCGCGAATCGCTTACCCGGCGCGCCACCGACCAAGAGCACTGCACCCATGCTCGCGGCCATCCCGATACAGATCGTCGACACGTCCGGCCGAATGAGCTGCATCGTGTCATAGATTGCGAGACCCGCCGTGATGACACCGCCGGGGGAGTGAATGTAGAGCACGATATCCCGATCGGGATCTTCCCGCTCGAGGAAAAGGAGCTGGGCGATGATGAGATTTGCGACGTGATCGTCGATCGGGGTGCCAAGGAATACGATGCGCTCCTTCAGCAGGAGCGAGTAAATGTCGTAGGCTCGCTCGCCCCGGTTGGTGCTTTCGACGACCATCGGGACGAGCACATTGCTCGGTCGGCTCGTGGTCACGCTCGATCCCCCTCTTCCTCGGGATCGCCGGCTGGAACTGGTGCAGACTCGCGCACCGCATGGTCCACTAGCCATTGTACCGCTCTGGATTCGCGCAGGGTCGAGCGAACGCGATCACGGATCTCTGCCGACCGAAGAGCGCGCGCGATGGCGCGGTCGTCGGCCCCGTCCGCGCTCAAGACCGCGCGGACTCCCGCATCTACGTCCTCGTCAGAAACGTCGAGCTGCTGCGCGCTCGCTATGGATCGCAGCACCAAGTCTCGTCGCAGCGTGCGCTCGCTTTCGGCGCGCACCTCAGAACGGAGATCGTCCTCGCTCATGCGGCGAAAACGTGCGTATTGTTCGATTGTGAGCCCGCGGCTGTCAAGATCGCGTCCGAGGCGGTCCCAGGATCGGTGGGCGTGATAGTCGATGAGCTTGTCGGAAAGCTCCACGGTCGCCATCGCTACCGCTTCGTCGACGATCTCATCCCGGAGGGAGCGCTCAGCCGTCGCCTCTGCCCGTTCTCGAAGCTGCCGCTCGACATCGGCCCGCAGCTCGCCGAGGTCTTTATACGTTCCGACGGTAGCTGCGAAATAGTCGTCCAGTTCGGGCAGATCCTTCGCCTTCACGTCTTTGACCGTGACGGTGAAATCGATCTCTTTCCCCGCGAGCTTCTCTGCCATGTCCTCGCTCGGCACCGCCAGCCGAAATTCGCGCGTCTCACCAGCGGTGGCACCGACTAACTTCTCCGCAAATCCCGGTATGGGCGTGCTGCCCTCTAGATCGAGAACGTAATCTACGTCCTCCTGTGACACGACTTCTTCGCCATTTGCATAACCGGATACGTCAATCGTCACGCGATCACCGGCGGCGGCAGCCTGATCAGTTGGCACCCACTCGGCGTGGCGCTCCCGTAACTGCTGCAGGACCCCGGCGATCTCGTCCTCTGAGACGGTGACGGACGTCGGCTCCCGCTTGATCGATTCGTAGGCACCGAGCGCAACGTTGGGCTGAACCAGCACCGTTGCCTTGGCACGAAACGGGCTGAGACTCTCGACGTCGAATTCTGGCTCCGAGATCGCCTGGATGTTCGTTTCACGCAGCGCTTCTTCGTAGACCTCTGGCAAGAGCTGGTTGAGAGCTTCCTGCATCAGGGATTCGCGACCAATCACGCGTTCGACGAGAGGTCTCGGAGCCTTTCCACGCCGAAACCCCGCGATGTCGACGCGGTTCGCCACCCGTCGATACGCGGCATCCATCGCGCGCTCGACCCGCGCGTCCTCCACCTCGAAGGAAAGGGCGATCTCGCCTTGATCCAGTTGTTCGGTTTCGACCTTCATCGCTATTCCAGTGAGCAGCTCGACACTGCAGCGCGACTGACGTGCGGGCTCGATTTGGGAAATGGACGAACAAAAAGGGCTCAGTCTAGAGCAGACGAGCCCCGCGCCGGTGCACTGGAGCGGAAGACGGGATTCGAACCCGCGACCCTCACCTTGGCAAGGTGATGCTCTACCGCTGAGCCACTTCCGCGCATGGTTTCCGCACCATTGTACAGAAGCGAACCGGGAGCCGCCAATGAATCCAACGCCAACTCGCGACCGGCGAACAGGTTCGCGCGGCCGTACGAGCTACCAAGGCAACATCCCATTGCGGTACGCCACGCACCGTGGCTATGATAGCCGTAGCGAGCTGCCAATGTGCCGTGAATGGAACGTGTTGCGCGCAGCAATGCTTTCAGTCGGCAAGCGTCGCGCGGGCGCGAAGTCGCAAGAGACTTTCCATCGAACGCTATTCGCGCCCGGAGGTCGCGCATGAAATTCTGTCCCCACTGCGCAGCGCCCCTCGACCTGCAATTCATCGCCGGCCTTGACCGTCCTCACTGCGCAAGCTGCGGGTTCATCCACTACGAAGACCCCAAGCTCGTGGCGGTGAGCGTTATTGCCATCGATCAGAAGCTCGTCTTGGGTCGCCGCGCCATCAATCCTGGACGGGGTTTCTGGTCTTTCCCGTCCGGTTACGTGAACCGGGGGGAATCGGTCGAGGCCGCGGCCGTACGAGAGGTCCGCGAGGAGACACAGCTCATCGTGGAGGTGGACCGGCTCCTCGGGCTCTACTCGGAGACCAGCAATCCGGTCGTCCTGGCCGTCTATGTCGCCCATGCTGTCGGTGGCTGTCTGGCCGCGGGCGACGAGGTTACCGAGGTCGGGTTGTTTCGGCCATCGGCCCTGCCGGATCTGGCTTTTCCCAGTGATCGCCGCATCCTGCGGGATTGGCACGAATTCGTGGGAATGCCATTTCCCGCGTCAATTTCTGGGTGACTCGTCCACCGGTAGGCGCGGCTCGATAAAGACGTCCATGATGCCGCCGCAGACGTCGCCGCTCTCCTCCGCTTCATCCGCCGTCAGATCAACGTGGAACAGTGTGGGCTCACCGGACTCCATCGCCCTGAGCGTTTCCTGAAGCACGTCCGCCTCCCCACAGCCGCCGCCCACGGTACCGGCGAACAGCCCATCTTCGAACACCAGCATCTTGGTTCCCACTTTGCGGGGCGTCGAGCCTCGCGTGCGCACGACCGTCACCATTGCAACCCGCTCGCCTCGCGCAATCCGTTCGTTCGCTTGGTCCAGCAGCCACGCAAGATCACCCGTCGGAGACATTTCTCCCTCCCTGTCCGATGGCAATCGGTCGACCCTTTTGGGAAAGGGGGACGCCAGTCCCGCCGCGTCGCACTGCGACGACCTCGGCGATGATCGACAGCGCGATCTCCTCAGGCGTCTCCGATCCGACATCGAGTCCGATCGGCGCCCGCACGCTGCCCAAGACGTCATGGTCGTACCCCTCGGCCGCAAGGGTTCGGAGCACGGTTTGGACCCGGCGCCGGCTGCCGATCATCCCGAGATACGCGGTCGGCCTGCCAAGAATGAGGCGCAGCGATTCTTCGTCGTACGTATGGGCACGAGTAATGATCACGACAAATGTCGACCGATTGATCGGATAATCCCGAAGCGTTTCTCCGAAGCCCGCGGCAATTACGCGGTCGGCATCCGGAAAGCGTTCTCGATTAGCGAACTTCTCGCGGTCGTCCACAACGACGACTTCAAACCCGAGCTGACTTCCGAATCGGGCGAGCGGTACGGCAATGTGACCGGCCCCGACGACCAAGAGCTGCGGACGAGGCTCGATGATCTCGTGAAAGACCTCGACCTCCTCCTGCTCGGTCTCAACTCCAAATCGGTACGCCACAACCTCGCTTTTTCGCGATTCGAGGTGGCGGCGCGCGTCGCGAATGACCGCCTCGTCCAGCTCTGCGCTCCCCAGCGTCCCGACTACGGCGCCTTCGTCTTCGACCAGGAGCTTCGCCGCGAGCGGGACCCTCGCTCTACTCGAGGTCGCGACGACGGTCGCGACGTCCGCGATTCGTCGTTCCCGCACAACGCGCTGGAGAGCGCTCGAGACGTCGAGCCCGGGTCTGATGGCGCCGTTGTGCATATCCGCTCCCCAGATCCTTGCCGCGGGCCCCACACGAGCCCCGATCGAATTCTACCCTCCAGATCAGGGCCTTCGATCGTTCGGACGCGGTTGCGAAACGATACAATTTCGGGTGGATCACCGCTGACAGGTTGAGACGAGCAATGGTGCTTTGCCCAGGCTGCGGAGGGCGAAACGACCCGGCCGCGCACGAATGCGAGTGGTGCGGCCGGCTATTCGTGGCCGAACGCCGCCAGTTCAATACGCGATGGATTGCACCGGCCGGAGCGGCAACGTTGCTGGTCCTCGTTCTCACCGTTATCACGTTCGGCCTGCTCGGCAGCCGGTTCACCGCCCGCACCCCTGCCGACGTTCCCATTGTCGTCCAGCAGGACGTGGATGTACCCGACGATGACGAATCCGCGTTCGCGATGGTAGATCCGACATCGACGGCAACCGTGGCCGCCACTCCGACCGAGAATGGTCGGGCCGAATTCGTCCGGATCGCAAACACCGGCGGGACCGGCGCGTTCATTCGACGCGAGGCCCGAGCGGGATCACCGGGCATCGTCGCCTACCGCGACGGCACCGTTCTACGCATCGTCGGGCCGGACGCAAACAGCGACGGACGCGCATGGCGCCAGGTGGAAGATCGCCAGGGAAACCGTGGATGGACTCCGCGGGAGTACCTCGAGCCGAGCGCGACTGGCTTCTAGTCCATGCGCACCCCAGGGCACGCGCCGCTCAGCTCGGCCGATCGATGACCGTGCGCGTCAGCTCCCACAGCAGCTCGCGGTGGGAGCCCTTTGGCAGCGCTTCCAGCTCCGCTGCCGCCTCGTCGCACAGATGCCGCGCTTCGGCATAGGCTCGGCGGACCGCGTTGCTCTCTCGAGCGCGGTCCGCGATCTGCTCGATCGCTTGCTCCTTCGCGCCGTCGTCGGAAAACGCTTGCCGCAATAGATCCTCGGCGATCTCATCCCGGAGATAGATGACCGGTAGGGTTACGAGCCCTTGCCGCAAGTCACTCCCCACGGGCTTTCCCATCGCGGACTCGTCGCCCACCAGGTCCAGCACGTCGTCGACGATTTGAAAGGCGAGGCCGAGCAGGCGGCCGTACCGCCGGAGGGCCTCGGTCTGCGCGAGCGAGGCCTCGCCCAGGATCGCACCCGCGTGGCAGGCCAGGACGAAGAGCGCCGCGGTCTTGGCATCGATCGTTCGGTAGTAGCTATCGCGATCGATCTCCTGCCGTTCGTCGCCGATTCGCGCACACTCATCGATCTGGCCCGCGCAGAGGGTCATGACCGACTCAGCGAAGAGGCGCATGATGCGCAAGTTGTTCGTCTCGCTCGCCGTCGCCGCCGCCTGGGCGAAGAGGTAGTCGCCAGCCAGCAAGGCAACCGAGTTGCCCACGAGGCTGTAGAGCGCTGGGGCGCCGCGTCGCAAGCTCGGCTGGTCGACCACGTCGTCGTGGATCAGCGTGGCCGTATGGAGATACTCCACCGCCGCTGCCATCGAATGGAGGCTCGCCGTCGCGTCGCGAAAGAGACGCCCACAGGCAATGGTGAGTGCGGGCCGAATCCGCTTGCCGGGCGCCAGCATGACGTGCCGAAGAGCGTCGCGGAGGATCGGCGGCTCGATGTCCGTGACCCGCTCGATGCGCTCCTCCACCGCCAGGAGGTCCGCTTCGATCGGCGTGAACAGTCGAAGCGCAGAGCTATGCAATTGCGGCCGCACCGATCCGGGCGAAGATGCGACGCGCGTTCCGCGTCGTTCCCTCCTCGATCTCGGCCAAGGGCACAGAGCGTATCGCGGCCACCCGCTCCGCAACTTCCCGGACGCGAGCCGGTTCGTTTCGCTGTCCGCGATACGGCGCGGGCGCCAGGTAGGGCGAATCGGTCTCGACCAGCAGCGCCTCAGCCGGGGCTTCGCGCACCAGGTCCGCCATGAACGCCAGCGACTTATTCTGGAAAGTCACCATTCCCGAAAACGAGACGGCGAATCCCGCGTCGACACAGGATTGCATCATGGTTCGACTCCCGCAGAAGGAGTGGAGAACACCCCGTTGCCGCGGGAGTGGTTGCGCGTGCGCCCAATCGAGGAGCGATCTCGTCAAATCTTCGTCGGATTCTCGGTTGTGGATTACGATGGGGAGGGCCATCGTCGACGCCAGATCGAGGTGCCACCGCAGGGCCGCTTGCTGCGCCGCGACAGGTGTGAACGTCCGGTAGTAATCCAAGCCCGTTTCTCCGATGGCGACGACGCGTTCGTGTTGAGCGAGCTTCTCGACGGTGCGCTGCCAGTCAGACCGTTCGCCGGCCACCGAGTTTGGGTGTACACCCACCGTCGCGAAGATTCGTGGGTCGGCTTCGGCGAGTTCGATCGCTCGACGGCTCGTCGCCACGTCATAGCCAACGCAGATGATGCGCGCAACGCCCGCCAACTGTGCGCTCGCAAGAACCGTCGGCAGGTCGTCAACGAACTCGGGTGCGCTCAGATGGGCATGCGTATCAATCAACATCGAGCAGATCCGCTGGATTCTAGCATCTCCCCCTTGCTACCATCGCCGATTGTGAGGGACCCTTCCGATCCGCGGGTCGAGGAGCGGCCGACCGTCTCAGTCATTGTCGTGACGTATCAATCCGAAGGTTACGTCGGTCGCTGCCTGGCCTCCATTCGCGCGCATGCGGGCATGCCCGTCGAGACGCTGGTGGTAGACAACGCGTCGACGGACGCGACCGTCGCGGAAGCGCGCCGCTTCTCTCTTGCCACAAGCGTCATTACCCTGCCCGCGAACCGCGGGTTCGCCGCGGCGGTCAACGTTGCCGCGCCCCGCGCCACGGGTGAATTCCTCCTGCTCCTCAACCCCGACGCGGAGCTCCTCCACGGCGCGCTGCCACGACTCGTCGCGCTGACGCGGCGCTGCCCAACGGTGGCGGCAGCCGGACCCCAGTTTCTTTTCCCGGACGGCTCGCCGCAGGATTCCGCTTTCACCTACCCAACCCTCCTCATGACGTGGCTCGAGTTCTTTCCCCGTCCGGCGCGCCTTCTGCGCACGCGCCTGAACGGGCGGCTCGCCTCGACTGACGGCCGCCCAATTCGGGTCGACCACCCGCTCGGCGCCTGCATGCTGATCCGACGCGCCGCATGGGACGATGTCGGGCCCCTCGATGAGGCGTTCTTCCTTTACTGCGAGGAGGTCGACTGGTGCGTCCGGGCGAAGAAGCGCGGATGGGTTGTCGCGCACGTTCCCGACGCGGCGGTCGTCCATCACGGCGGACGCAGCGCCGCGCGCGCTCGGGCGGACAGCATCGTCCATCTGTACGCCAGCCGCGCCCGGCTCCATCGCAAGCACCGTTCGCCGATGTTCCGGGCGGCCGCTCGGTTCATCACCACCCTGGGCCTCGCCCACGTGCGGCGCCAGCTGCGGCGCGACCGGACTTCGGCCACCGACGCAGACCGGGATGCGCGCATCGCTGGAATTGAGCGTACGCTCCACCAGGTGCGATGAGCGGCCGAGCAACCGACGCGCCCCACCCGTCCATCACTGCGTGCGTCATCGCTCGCAACGAAGCGAAGAACCTTCGCGAGGGACTTCCGGGCCTCCGATGGGCAGACGAAGTGCTGGTCCTCGTCGACGCGGCCACGACGGACGAATCGATGGCGGTGGCTACCCCCCTCGCCGATCGAGTCGAACAGGCTCCGTTTCGCTCATTCTCCGACTTCCGAAACCGCGCGCTCGCGCTGGCCTCGGGGACCTGGGTCTTCTTCGTCGATGCGGACGAGCGCGTCTCGAGCGCGCTGGCCGCGGAGATCAGAGAGGCCACCTCTGGTCGCGGTTTGTCGACCAATGAGCCCCAGCCCACTGGCTACTGGATACCGAGACACAACGTCATTCTCGGCAGACTGGTCCGCGGCGGCGGGTGGTGGCCGGACTACCAGCTCCGCCTGCTGCGACGCGGCGCCGCGACGTACGACCCAGCCCGCGCTGTCCACGAGACGGTGCTGCTGAACGGCCCGTCCGACTACCTCGACGAGCCGCTCCTTCACCTCAACTACACCTCGATCGGACAAATCATCCACAAGCAGCGCCGTTACGCGGAGCTGGAGGCGGAATCGCTGCGGACCGCCGGCGCCCGCCCGCGTGTGCGCGCTCTCGTCGCGGCGCCGATCCGCGAGTTCTGGCGCCGGTACGTCGTGCTCGCCGGCTGGACCGACGGCCCGATCGGGCTTCTCCTCAGCGTTGTTCTCGCGTATTACGCCTTCAAGACGGTCCTGATCGCCCGACGGTAAGCGGACGGCAGGTCCCGCGCGCGCAGCGGGCTCATCGCGCCGCCTTGCGGGCAACGAGGCCGCGAAGCTCTTCGATGGTTGTGACCTGCCCCACCTCGCCCAAAAAATCCGCGAGGGTCCCGCTGCGATCTCGGATGGCGCGCACGGAGTCGACGATCTCGGTCGTTGCGGACGGCCCCTCCGCGTAGTTGCCGAAAAACGCGAAGTACGCCTGGTTGAGACGGCGAATCCGATACCCCTGGCTCACCAGAAGGAGCCGCTGCTCCTCCATATACGCCTCCGCTCGGTCCACCTCGTGCTCCGCGAGGAGGACATCGACTCTTTGGCGGATCGCTCGCATGCGCGCAGTGAAGGCGCGATCTCTGGCTTGCGACTCCTCCGTCTTGGTCCCGATGCCGGCGTTCCGATCAAGGGCATCGCCGATCTCGGCACCAACGATATCTGCCGTCGTCTCATTGATGGCCCGAGCGCTTGGCGAGGAGCCATACGCCTGACCGAGCCTGGTGAAGAAGAGCGCCGTGTGCGTCCACTCGTGCGCAGCCGTCTGGAGGATGGCAGCCGGGGACGTATCGACCGGAATCAGGGTCGGATAGGTGGCGATGGCAATGCGGTCTACCACCAGCGCCGACACCCCGAGGTCTTCGACGGCCTTCTCGAGGACGGGCGCGACGGTGGACGGCGTACCGCCCTCGAGGAGGGCCCAGTAGCTTTCGCGAATCTCATCGCGCGGCGAGACCACGAGCAGTTGGAGCGGCTGGGTCAGGGCGAGGGTGACTGGCGGCACGACGACACGGCCAAGTGACGGCGCGCCGTGGCGGCGCAGCTCGAAAGCGACGACGCCGGCTACGAGCGAAGACACGCGACGATCGCCGCCCACCGGTCCCGCCCGGGCACTCTGGAGCAGGGCACGAACGTCCGCGACGACGGACTGATCGTCGGAGGGATGAAAGAGCTGATTGGCGATCTCTCCCGCGCCCTCGGCGAGATGTTCGGCCTCCCAGCCGACGGCTCCCCAGCGATACGGCGCCGCCAGTTGGGCGATGCGCACACCGGTCAGATCCGGGCTACTCCCGACAAGGGTCGCGAGGCACACGAGGCCAAGGATTACGAAGCGCTGCATCCGTGGATGGGTCCAAACGTTTGCATGGGGGTCGATAGCGCGCGACGGCTGTGCGCTCGGATAATAGCGCCACATATGGACCTAGCGGGTTTGGGCGACTACCAGGTCGAGGGATTCACGCTCGCCGAGCGCGATCGTCGATGGCAGACGGTGCGCACGCTCATGGCGGAGGCTGGAATCGACGTGTTGATCGTTCCCACCGAAGACGATAGCCGATACCTGACACAGATGGCTTTCGACATTGGCCCGGCGATCGTCGCGCCGGATGGCCCGGTCACGGCGCTGACCAGTAGAGGTCGCGTGGGCAGCGCAGCAATCGCCTGGACGCCGGACATCCGGGTGGTGAGCCGACGATGGATCGCCGGCATCGTCGAACGCCTGGAAGAGCTCGAAGCCGACCGAAAGATCATCGGCATCGTCGGGCTCGATCCAACGGTGGGCGAACCCGATGGCCGATTCAATTACCAGACCCTCGTGACGCTCCGCGAGGTCTTTTCGCATGCCCGCTGGGTTGGCGCGACCGGCCTCATGGAGGAGGCGCGCTTCATCAAGAGCCCGGAGGAGATCCACGCCCTCGAGCGGGCCGCCGCCGTCTCCGATGCGGCCCTCATTGCCGCGTGCGCCCATCTCGCACGCGGCGCCTCGGATCGTGAGATCGCCGCGCGGGCGGTACAGGCGGCCATCGAAGCCGGCGGCGATCTCACGACGACGATCGAGGTAGCGCTCCGGGGCTGGACGGACGTCGGCGCGTCGTCGCCTATCCCGATCGGACGTACCGCCGGGGAGGACAGCACGCTCGTGGTCCGAGCGGAAGGCCGCTACCTTGGCTACCGCTCCCGAGGCGTTCAGATGGCAGCCGTCGCGCCGCCCCCACCGAGCTGGATGGACGGGGCGACCGCGTGCGCCGACGCGTGGTATCGCGCCTTCGACCGGGTACGCAGCGACCGGACGATTCGTGAGGTTCAGGCAGCAGGGGAGGCCGCGAGCGCGGGCGGGATTCGAACCGGCGTGGTCATTCGCGGCCAGGGGATCGGCGATGATTTCCCGGGCCCCGGTTCGGTTCGCGCCCGCGACGACCCGCGGCTCGGCCGCCCGCTGGCGCCGGGCGCCTGCTTTTCCATAACTGCCCGGGCGCAATGGCGAGACCGACTCGGGCCACATCTCGTCCGCTGGGGAGATACCGTCGTCGTATCTGCGGCAGGCCCTCGGCGGCTCGGCAGTCGAGACGTCCGAATTTTCATCGGGCCGAGGCCTACCGAATCTCAATCCTGCTAGAATTGCCGGGACGGAGGAGCGATGGCTTTCATCAGCGACAAAGATCGAGCGAGCATCGCGAAGATGTTCGAGGAGAACCTCGGCAATCCTGTGCGGCTGATCCTTTTCACCATCCCTCCGTCGCCGCTGTTTATCCCTGGACGTCCGTCGTGCGAAACCTGCAAGGATGTGCAGCAGCTCATCGAAGAGATCGCCAGCCTGTCGGACAAGCTGACGCTGGAGATTCACAATCTCGAGCGGGAGCGGGAAGTCGCCGAACGGTACGGCATAACGCGCGTGCCAGCGCTACTGGTCGCCTCGGGCGACGAAGGGCGCGTCCGCTACTTCGGAGCCCCCGCGGGCTACGAATTCTCGACGCTGATTCAGGACATCCAGGCCGTGTCGAAGCACCAGACCGCACTTTCCCAGGCGACACGCGACGCCCTGGCGGCCATCGACGAGCCGATCCACCTGCAGGTATTTGTCACACCCACCTGACCGCACTGTCCGAGAGTGGCCAGTTTGGCCCACCAGATGGCGATCGAGTTCGACCACGTGACCGCGGACGTGATCGAGGCGAATGAATTTCCCGAGCTGTCTCGCGAATACAACGTGACCGGAGTTCCCAAGACGATCATCAACGACAAGGTTACGTTCGTCGGCGCTGTGCCCGAGCAGAGCTTCGTCGCCGCCATCCAGAAAGCGGCCGGAATCGATCCGGACGACGACCGGGGAAGCTAGCCCGCGCCACCGGCTCCGTTCGAGGCTTCCGCGCCGCCTCCGTCCGTCAGCCTGAAGGTTCTCGCAAGCCACAGATGCTTCGCTTCGCGCAGCATGACAGGCGCCTCCGCTTGTCCTCGTCCGCTCGCCCGGATCCCTTCGGCTTCGCGCAGCATGACAGGCGCCTCCGCCTGTCCTCGTCCGCTCGCCCCGAGCCCTTCGGCTTCGCGCAAGACAGGCCTATCGGAGGGGGCGGGCCCTTGAACGGGCTCCTCGTCAGCCCACCGACATCCGGCGAGCGGCGCGGGCTCGATCGATCACTCCAGGGAGCACGGACACGACGCGGTTCACATCGTCCATCGTGTTCTCCATCCCGAGCGTAAGCCGAAGACTTCCGCCCCCCAGCTCGTCGTCCAGATCGATCGCCTTTAGGACGTGCGACACTTCAAGGGTACCGGACGTGCACGCGCTTCCCGCGGATGCCGCGATCCCCTCGGCGTCAAGCGCCATGAGGATCGCCTCCGCATCGGCGCCACGGAACGCGAAGCTCGCGTTGTTTGCAAGCCTTTCCGTCGGGTGGCCAGTGACCACGACGTCGTCGACGTTGCGCCGAACACCCTCGATGAGCGCGTCGCGGAGCACCTGACAGTGGCTGGCGTACGCGACGCGTCCTTCCTGCGCGAGCTCGAGCGCCGTGGCGATCCCCACGATGCCCGCCGTGTTCTCGGTGCCCGAGCGCAGGCCCCGCTCCTGCCCTCCCCCCTGCTGTTGGGGAAGGATCGGTGTGCCGCGACGGATGAACAGCAGCCCGGCGCCCTTGGGTCCCTGGAACTTGTGCGCGGAGAGGGATAGGAGATCGACACCAAGCCGGTCGACGTTCAAGTCGAGACTGGCAGCTCCCTGAACGGCGTCCGTGTGGACGGGCACCCTCGACTGGTGCGCCACGGCCGCGATCTCGGCTATCGGCTCAATGGTCCCGATTTCGTTGTTGGCTAGCATCACGGAGACCAGAACGGTGTCCGGCCGAATGGCGCGTCCAACCGCGTCCGGGTCCACGCGCCCGTATCCGTCGACGGGGACGTAGGTGATTTCGTATCCGAAATATCGCTCGAGGTATTCACACGTGTGGAGGACGGCGTGGTGCTCCACGGCCGACGTGATGATGTGGCGGCCGCGTTCGCGCGTGGCGAAGGCGACCCCCTTAATCGCCAGGTTGTTGCTCTCGCTGCCGCAGCTCGTGAACACGACTTCCGCGGCTCGACAGCCCAGAAGCGACGCGCACGTGTCGCGCGCACGGTCGATGGCCCGTCGGGAGTCGCGAGCGAGGGCGTAGGAGCCCGAGGGGTTTCCATATCGCTCAACGAAGTAGGGCAGCATCGCCTCGAGCACTCGGGTGTCCACGGCCGTCGTCGCGGCGTGGTCGAGATAGACAGACGTCGGTTCCTTCACCGTCTCACACCCATTCAGAGTCGCACCACGAGTATAGCAGTCGACTTTTCGGGCCAGAATGGGTCACCGCCCCATCCCAACGAGCCAGACATCCCCGGCCACGTCGTCGTAGCGCACGATCGACGGCGGTCCCTTTCCCGGAAGCGGGAGCCCTACACAGCCGACGTTCACCACGTACAGGGCGCCGAGTCGCAGCTCGACGCGGCATTCGGCAATCTGCTGAACGGCTGCTCCGTCGACGCGCCACACGCGTGCGTGGTGGGTATGGCCGAAAAACCACAGGCGCGCGCCGCGCTCCTCCATGGCCGTGACCGCGCGACGAAACCCATCGCCGATCGCGCGCGTGTTGAGGGTACGGTGGAGCCGCGGGTCACCGTGAGACACGACAAAGTCGGCCGCGCTGGCCTCGTTCGGCCACGACTGCACCACCGCCTGCAGCTCAGGCCGAACGCGCCCCAGATAATCTCGGTCGCGGTTGCCAACAACGGCAATGTCCGCGCGGTCGATGACCCATTCCACGCAGCTCTCCGGGTCACCGCGGCCGATAACGTCGCCAAGACACGCGATCCGTTCCACGCGGTGGTCCGCACACCACGCGTCTGCGCGACGCAGCGCCTTCGCGTTCCCGTGGATGTCGGACACGAATGCCCAGATCGTCATCGGCGCGGCTGGGCCAGGTGGCTAGTCGTGAGCCATCAGGGACTGGGAGAGTCGGCCGAGCATAGCGATCCCGCGCACCTCAGTCTCAAACAACGGAACGACTGCCCGAACAGAGTCCCCGAACTTCTCGGCGATCGTCTCCATGTGCTCATTCTGCATCGCGACGCGATTCCGCACGAATTCCGCCGCGTCAGCGGATACGGACGCGCCGTCGATGAGCATGTTGACGACCACGCCGCCGACTGGAATGCCGAATTCCTCGAACCATCCGATGAACCGCGTAATGACGGCGATGGGCAGGGCCTCGGGCAACGTCACAAAGAAGAACGCGGTCTTCGCCGGGTCGGTCAACAGGGCCCGCGCATGCGCCATCCTGTCCCGAAAGCCGAGGAGATACTCGAGGAGCGGGTCCTCCTCCTTCTTCTTGGTGAACGAGAGCATCTCCCGGAGGCTGCGCGCCTCCTCACGCGAACGCAGCATCTTGTCGACCCACAGCGTATAGACCTTCGACATTCCCAGTAGGCGCCGTGCATTGGCGGTCGGGGCCGTATCGAACACATAGGCATCGTATTCGTCGCGAAACATGAGGTCGATCATGTTTTCGAACATTGCGGATTCTTCGAAGGCAGGGTTCATCGTGGCGGACTCCACGAACTCATCCGCGCGCGTCGAGATCTCCGCGAATTTCAGGAACCACTGGATCTTCTCTTTGATCTCCGTCTTCGAACGTTCGATGGTCTCCTTCGTGTCGATCTCATACGCCCAGAGGTTCTCCGAACCCTCGACCAGGCTGGGCCGACCGAAGACGTCCTGGCCGAGGAGGCTGGACAGAGAATGGACGGGATTCGTGGAGCAGAGCATCGTCCGCTTGCCGCTCGCCGCGAGCCAGAGCGCGAGGGCGCCCGCCATCGCCGTCTTCCCGACGCCACCTTTCCCACCGAAGAACACGTATTTCACCGGATTGCGCGTCAGAAATGCCGCCATCGACTCCGCGATGAGCGGCGCCGTCGCCTCGCGGACATTCCCAGGGTCAGTCGCCATACATCATGCCCGCCAGCCGATCGATCATTGCGAGCCCCGTCACGTCGCGTTCCATCTCCGGGACTTCTGCCAGCACCTGCGACCCGAACCCGGTGCGAATGCCGTCGAGATACCCCTTTTGCATGCCGATGCGGTTGCGCAGATACGCGGGGATTTCCCCACGCAAGAGATGCTCCGGCACCACGCGATTCACGACGTAGCCTGCGATGGGCACGTCGAACTTCGCGAACAGCTCGGCCGCCTTCCGCGTGTCCAGGATGGCCATCTCTTCGGGAATGATCACGAAGAAGAAAGCCGTCTTCTGGCGGTCAGTAAGGATCTGGGCCGAGGTGCTGATGCGACCTTTGATGTACTGCAGCTCGCCGAGGATCTGGTCCTCCTCGAGCACCTTCTGCCGCTTCATGACCGAAGCCACCTTCTCGTACTCGCGCATCTCCTCCCGAAGCTTGGTGATCTTGCTGATCCACTCGTCGTAGATCTTCGCCATCGACAGATAGTAGAGGGCGTGGCCGAGGGGGACGAGATCGTAGATGTAGTAGTCGTACTCGCCGGAGACCACGATGTCGACGACGGCGTCGAAGATCGCGCTCTCCTCCATCGCCGGCTCCGCGGCCGCCGCCTGGATGTACTGTTCGATCTCCTCGGGGACGGAATCGAAGCCGTACATGTCGAGGATCTTCTGTCTGATCTCGTCCTGGTACTCGCGGATGCGACGGTCGGCGTCGATCTCCTGGGCCCAAAGGTTGGGCATGATGGGCACCGCGCCCTTTCCGAAGAGGTCTTGCTGGAAGATGTCCGAGAGGCTCGCCTGCGGATCGACCGAGAAGATCAGGACTCGCTTGCCCTGTTTGGCGAGCCAGTAGCCCGTCGCAGCGGAGAAGGTCGTCTTCCCGAGTCCGCCCTTCCCACCGAACATGATGTACCGGCGATCCGGGTGCCGCTCGAACGCGTCTCGCAGGCGTCTCACCTGCCCCTGTTCAGCCACCGTTTGGGAAGACCAGTCGATCGGAGCGAGCTGGCGGCACAGATGAGCACAACGGCGGACGCCGGCTACGACAGGGCATCCGTCATGTCCTTCTCGCGCAGCATTCGGCGCTTCCAGGTGGCGACCTGCGGAACGACGTAGGGCAGGAGCCGCATCGAGTAATACGGCGGGAGGATCGGCACGCCGAGCAGGTCCCCCATCGTCGTCAAGATGAAGAGGTGCTCCATGCTCGCGCGCGTCCGGATGGCCTGCCGCGCCATGTCGTGGGAGGCCATGCCGTACACGACTTCTTTGAACCCGCGGAGGAAACCTCGGAGTCCTTTCGGCTCACTCTCGGGCTCCATCGCGCAAACCTCCTTACATCTCGATCAGATCGAATTCTTCTTTGTCCAGCGGGTGCCTCTCCCGCAGCACGCTCCGCTTCCATGCATCGAGGTCCCTCGCGATGTAAGGAAGCAGCCGCAACGCGTACGTCGGCGGCATGACGGGCACCCCGATCACGTCCCCGAAGCACATCAGCATGAGCAAGACGTTCAGCTCGCTGCGCATGTGCGCGGCCTCGCGGGCGAATTCGTAACCCGCCATGCCGAAAAGGAACTCGCCGATGGCGCGACGCAGCCGCTGTACGTTCACGACCGGTCGCCCCACACCCTCTATGAAGCGGGCGCGGCCGCCCGGACGACCGGCTGTGCCCGATAGCGACGGAACGCCTGCCAACCGTCGTACCCGATCACGAGCGCCGCACCGACGAGAAGCAGCGCAACGACGATCATCAGCCCGGACCCGATGACGGGGATGATTCGGCCCGGCTGGCCAACGTTGGCGACGAACACCGTGACATAGAGGTTATAGGCGGTGACCAGGTTGGCCGCAACGGTGGTGACGTACATGAACAGCATCGGAATTCCGACCCACGCCGCCTTGCGTCCGATAGACACGAGCCACACCGTGACCACCAGCAGCGAGAGCGACGCCATGAGCTGGTTGGCGCCCCCGAAGAGCTGCCAGAGGTAGATCCACGTCCCGGTCATGACCAAGAAGAACGCCAGCGCGAGCGACACGATCGTGGAAACGTGGATGTTTCGGAGGGCCGGCCACGCATCGCCGAGCCACTCGGCCAAGGTGACCCGCATGATTCGGAAGACGAGCTGGGTGACCACGAGGACGATGACGACGAAGGCGGCGAACGCCAGCGCGCGCCCGTACTCCAGCGGAATGCCGAACACATTCATGAAGCTGGCCAGGCCGTTTGCGAAGGCGCCCGCGCCTCCTCCACCGCCAACGCTTACGGCGAGGAGCGCGAGGAGGCCGAGCAGGAACTCCATGAACATCGATCCGCCGCCAACTGGGAGCGCGTCGGTCTCGTACTCGAGCTGCCGCGCCGTCCCCACGGATCCGAACAGGGCGTGCCAGCCGGAAATTGCGCCGCACGCGATCGTTACGAACAACATGGGCCAGATGGGCTGGAGCGCCCCACCGACCCCGGTGTCCCAACCCTTAAACGCAGCGAGCTTGAGCATGGCCACGTCGGGCTTGAGGAACAGCGCCAGGGCAGCCCCGGCCAGACCGAGCAGCATCGCCGTCGCCGTGATCCAGAAGCCGATGTAGACGACCGGCTGGGCCCAGCGCCAGATAGGAAGCACGGACCCAAAGTAACAGAATGCCAGAATGAAGAGCGCCCAGAAGATGAAGCTGGGCAGGATCTGCCTGTCAGCCCCGACGATGAGCCCGGTCTTCGGATCGGCCACCGTGGGATCGAAATACTGCACGACGGGCTGGCCTCCGGTGATGGCGTTGATCGCGCCGTCCAATCCATCCTTGAAGAAGCCAGCGCTGGCCGGGCCGAGCAGGATCGCGGCAAACGTGACGCCGACGGTGATCAGGCTTGCGGCGATCAACGGCACGCGCCACCGATACAGCATCTGGCCCAGGAGCAGGCCCATGAGCATGAGCACGATGATGCCGAGCGGCGCCTGAGATTGGGAGTTCATGACGTCAGCTAGGATCCCGCCGAAGGCGCCGCCGATGAGCAGCAGGTAGAAGAAGATGAAAATGAACAGGATGATGCGGGTGCGTGGAGCGATGAGCCGATGGGCGATCGCGCTCAGGCTGTTCCCCTCGTTTCGGATCGAGACGACGATGGCCGTGTAGTCCGACACCCAGCCGATGAAGACGACTCCGAGCACGAGCCAGATGATGGCCGGAAGCCAGCCCCACAGATTCGCCGCGGTGATCGCGCCAACGATAGGCCCGGCCGCGGCAATAGATTTGAAGTGGTAGCCAAAGAGCACATTCCGGCTCGTTGGCACGAAGTCAACGCCGTCCGTGTACAGCCGAGCCGGAGTCATCCGCTTGGGATCCGATTGGATCACCTCGCGGTCGATTCTGCGCGCGTACTGGTTGTAGCCCAGGTAGCTTGCGACAAGTCCGATGACGACGGCGAAAAACGTGTTCATCTGACTCCCTCCCTGAGGTACGCGAGCCTACTCTAGCAGAGAATCCGGGGCACGGCAACGCGCCATCCGTGACAAGAAGCGGCACGCTGCGTACCATACGGGCGCCGATGCGCGCTGAAGGTCCGCAGGCGCGTGACGCGCGCCAAGCCTCTTTGGAAAGACTCACGTGAAGAGCTGGCTCATGGCCAATGGCGTTCCCGTCGCGGCCGCGCTCGCCGCCGGACTCCTCGTCATGCTGCTGAATCTCGGGCGCCAGCAACCGGCACCCATCGAAGTCCGGCCGCTCGATCCGATTCCAACGCCAACGTCGATCCTCTACGTCCACGTGGACGGCGCTGTATCAGCGCCCGGTGTCTATGTCCTGGCGACCGGCGGGCGCGTCTTTGAGGCCATCGACGCGGCGGGCGGGGCGACCGACGAGGCCGACTTGAGCGAGCTGAACCTCGCGGCGCGCGTCGCCGACGGCCAGAAGCTCGTCATCCCGATGAAACGCTCGGAGGATCAGGCTACCGGAACGGAGCCGCCGCGGTCCTCGGCGGCCGCCTCGGGCTCCAGCGCGGCGGCGGCCCCGCCCGGCAGCCCCACGATCAACATCAACACGGCGAGCCAGCGAGTGCTGGAATCTCTACCGGGAATTGGGCCCGTGACGGCCGGCCGAATCGTAGATCGGAGGACGGCGGCCGGGCCGTTCGCGCGCATCGAGCAGCTCCGCGAGGAGCGGCTCGTCACTGCATCGACCTATGAGCGCATCAAGACACTAATCTCCGTCGACTGATGCCGAGATCGAGCGCCGTCCCAGTCTGCGGCGCGCTCTTCATCGTCGGGACGGCCCTCGTCGCGGCGGTCCCTGGCCGTGTCGCCGATCTCTGGCTCCCCGTTGGCTCGACCGTCGCGTGCGGCGCCGTCGCGGCGGCCGCAGCCTGCCTCGTGCTCAGGCGGGTTCAGAGCGCCATGTTTTTCGCGGTCGCAGCGCTGGCGCTCGGCATTTGGCGCGCCGCCGTGGGATTCGAAGCCTGGGGCAAACCTTGGACGGATGCGCCAACCTCTGAAATTCGTGCGTCAGGCGTGATCGTGGCGCCGGTCGAGCAGCGCGGGCAAACGGCACGTGCGTACGTCAGTGTCGATCGGGTAATCAGTCCGGAATCGGCAAGTCCTCCGCCGGGGCTCGTCCTTCTGTATCTTCCGGCCCTGGCTCCGGTCGTCCAGTGGGATCGAGTCGAGGTCGCGGCTCGACTCGATCCGGTTCGCCCCGAAACGGCCGACGGCGCCAGGCTGCGGGCGCGCGGCGTCGCGGCTGTCGCCGCCTATCCGCGAATCGCTGTGACGGGCGATGGCGCGCCAAATGGGATCGAATTCGCGCTCTCCGCGGCTCGCCGGCGCATCTCCGCGGCCATCGACCGGACGCTACCGGAGCCGGAGGCGGCGCTTCTCGGCGGATTGCTCGTCGGAGCGACCAGCGGGACCAGCGAGGAATTTCGCCGTGCGCTCGTCGCCTCGGGCACGACGCACATCGTGGTTGTGTCGGGCTACAACGTCACCCTCGTCGCAGCGGCGCTCGCGCGGCTCGCCTCGCGCTGGCGGCTCGTCGCGACGCTGCTCCCTCTTGGAGGCGTCTGGCTCTTTGCCGCCGTCGCCGGATCCGGAGGACCGACCCTGCGCGCGGCGATCATGGCGACCATCGGCCTGGTCGCGATCAGGACCGGACGCGGCCGAGACGCGCTGCTCGCCCTGACCCTCACGGGCGCGCTGTTGATCGCCATTGACCCCCTGCTCGTCACAGACTTGAGCTTTCAGCTTTCGGCTCTTGCCACGCTCGGCCTCATCGCCCTTCAGCCGCGCGTCGCCGCGCTGTTCCCCTGGATGCCCAGCGCCATCCGCGATCCGGTCTCCGCCACGATCGCGGCGGAGCTGCCGACGCTCCCCATCCTCGCGACCGTCGTTCACCAGGTCTCGATCGTCTCGCCGCTCGCGAACCTGCTTGTTGCGCCGCTGATCCCTTGGGCGACGATCGGCGGCTTCCTCACGCTGCCGATCATGCTGGGCGCTCCGCCCCTGGCGTCGGCGGCGGCATGGGTCGTCGGAATCCCGACCGTGGCGATGGTGGCGATCATCGAGGCCGCGGCTCGCATACCGGTCGCCATCGCGGGCATCGGCGATGTGCCCCCGTCTCTTACGGTCGCCTACGCCGTCGCCTTGCTGGGCTGGGCGTTGGCGGGGACGCCCGAGGGACAGGACCTGTGGTCCGCCGCGATGCGCCCGGCGATAGCTCGACCGGCTGCCTCGGCCATCGGCGTCCTCGCCATCGGCCTGGGCCTCACCTGGGCGCCGGCCGTGGGGGGCGACCGTCCGCTCAGCATCAGCATCCTGGACGTCGGCGATGGAGACGCGGTGCTGGTGCGGACGCCCGCGGGGAAGAGCGTCCTGATCGATGGTGGCGCAACGCCGGCGGCGGTTCTCGAACAGCTCGGCCGACGGATGGGCCTCGTCGAGCACAGCCTGGCCATTGCGGTGCTCACTCGGGCTGACAGGGAGCGCCTTCCGGGCGCAACGGCCGCGGTTCAGCGTTATCAGCCCGCCATTGCGTTTCGCACGGCGGACTCGATCGCGTCGGCCGCCGCGCAGCAGTGGGCTCTCGCGTCAGGGACCGACCACGTCGTGACCGTGGATGCGCCGATCAGCGTCGCCCTGGATGCGGGCGTAGCTCTCGACCTGTTCCCAACTCAGGCTACGGCAGCCCCGAGCGACCGAGACCCGACGCCGCAGCGGAGCCTGCTGGTCCGGGTCCGTCGCGGCTCGGTGAGCGTCCTCATGGCGCCGTCGGCAACAGCCCAGGAGGCGCTCCGCGCGGAACGCGCGGGGTGGCCGATCTCCGCGAACGCGATCCTCGTGCCGTGGGCAGGGCCAAATGGAGCCGTGAGCGCCCAGCTCCTGCGGTCGGTGCAGCCGTCTGTTGCCGTGATCTCCGTCGCCAGCGGCGACCACGCCGGCCGCCCTTCGCGAGATACCGTGGAATTGCTCGCGGACACGTCGCTGTTTCGGACCGACCTGCACGGAACCGTCGAGCTGGCGACCGACGGCTCCGCCCTGTGGGTCACGACGGATCGCTGGCCACTGGGGGCTTCCGCGAAGAGGCCCAGCTAACCGCCGACCGTCGAGCCACAATCACACGATGCGGCCAGCTCCTTGCGTCCTGGAGCCCTGAAGGACCAGCGCGACGTTATGTCCGCCAAAACCGGACGACGTCGAGAGCACGGTGGAGAGCCGCGCCGGCCGCGCCTCGCCGGCCACGATCGACAGCCCGAGGGTCGGGTCCGGATCATCGCAATTGCGCGTGGGCGGCAGCATCTGATGGTCCAGGGCCTGGAGCGCCACGATGGCTTGAACCGAGCCCGCCGCGCCCATGAGATGGCCCAGCCCGCCTTTGATCGCCGTGACCGGGATCTCACGCAGGCCATCGCCGAAGACCCGGCGAAACGCTGCCGCCTCCGCCGCATCCCCAATCACGGTTCCAGTCGCATGGGCGAAAATCGCATCGATCTCACTGCGCGAGATGCCCGCCTTTTCGACGGCGCGATCGATGGCGCGCGCGAGCGGCTCCGCATCAGGATCCGGGCGCGTCTCGTGGTGCGCGTCGGTGGTAGCCGCGTACCCGGCGATCTCGCCACGGATTCTTGCCCCTCGCCAGAGCGCGGCGCTCCGCTCCTCCAGCACCAGGATCCCGGCCCCCTCGCCAATCACGAAGCCGTCGCGGGAGCGGTCGAAGGGACGGCTGGCCGAAGCCGGATCGTCACTCCGCGTCGACAACGCGCCAGCCGCCTGATCGCCAGCGACGGTAAGCGGGGTGATGCACGCGTCGGCCCCCCCGCACACCATGATCCGCGCGTCGCCCCTTCGAATGATCTCGGCGGCCTCGCCAATCGCCTGGGCGCCGGTCGCGCACGCCGACGTCACGGCGAAGCTCGGGCCGCGGAGGCCGAGATCGATGGCCACATGGGCGGACGGCATGTTCGCCAGCATGCGGGGGATCAGCCGCGCGCTCACCCTCGGCCGTTCGGCTGTGCACAGCGTCCGGATGGCGTTCAGCGCGGTGGCCTCTCCGCCGTGGCTCGACCCGATGACGACGCCCGCCTCGTACGGATCGTCGATCCGCCCGAGCCCCGCGTCCGACCACGCCACTCTCGCGGCGGCCAGGGCGAACCGAGCGCAGCGGTCGAGCTTCGGATCCGGCACGCCTTCGATCTCGACCGGATCGCGCACTTCGGCGGCGATCCGCGCCTCGAAGCCCGATGCATCGAAGCGAGTGATGGGCCCCGCGGCCGCTCGTCCTTCGCACAACGAACGCCACAGCGCCGCGACAGAGCACCCGAGGGGCGTGACGACGCCTACGCCGGTCACGACGACGCGGTGGCCGCCCAGCGGGGCCGCGTGGCGGCCATCACCCCCCGACATGGGTCTCGATCTCGAATCCGAGGTCCTCGATCATCTTCCACGTTTCCTGATACGGCTGGCCGGGCGTCGTGAGGTAACCCGAGACGAACACGGAGTTCGCGGGGTAGAGCGCGAGGGGCTGCAGCGAGCGGAGGTGCGCCTCCCGGCCGGCCGACACGCGAATCTCCTGACGGGGATTCAGGAATCGCATGAGGCACAGGATCTTCAAGCACCGCTGGGGAGTGGGCGGCCCCTGAGCCTCGAGCGGCGTTCCGGGGATCGGCAGCAGAAAGTTGACGGGTATCGACTGCGGATCGAGGTCTCGGAGCGCCATGCACACGTCGATGACGTCGTCCTCAGTCTCGCCCTGGCCAAAGATGGCGCCGGTACAGAGGCTCAGGCCGGCTCGCCGGGCGGCGTGCAGCGTATCGACGCGATCCTGATAGGTGTGCGTGGTGCAGATCTCCGAGTAGTAGCGCTCACTCGTGTTCAGATTGTGGTTGAGCTGCTCGACGCCAGCGTCCCGGAGCCGAACTGCGTCGTCCTCCGAGAGCAGACCCACAGAGCAGCAGATGCCCACGTCCACTTCCTGCTTGATGCGACGAACCGCGTTCACCAGATAATCGACTTCGCGCGGCGTGGGGCCCCTCCCACTGATGACGATGCAATAGCGGCGGGTGCGCGCCTGGTAGGCCCGGCGAGCTCCGTCCAGAAGGGCATCCATGCTCACCAGCGGATACTTCGCGATGTCCGCCTCGGAGATCTTTGACTGCGCGCAGTAGTGACAGTCTTCCGGGCAAAGGCCACTCTTCGCGTTGATGAGCATGTGGAGGTGGACGCGATTTCCACAGTGCGCCAGGCGGACCCGGTACGCCGCGTCGAGGAGGGCGAGGATCTCATCATCCGGGCAGCGCAGCACCGCCTCGCACTCCTGTCTGCTGAGGGCGATGCCCGCCATGGACTTGTCGGCCAAGGCGCGAAAGTCGGTCGTCATCGACAGCGATACTCCCATTTTCGATCACGCACGCCGCTCGCCTCGGCGGCGGCGTCGCAGCGCGGCGTGCTGAGCCCGCAGGTCACGCGGATGCGCGCGCGCCCACGCAATGGAGATCTGCTCGGCGAGGTGAAAGCCATACATGGCCAGCGTCCCGCTGTCCAGGCTCGGAAGAAAGGGCACCTCGCCGATGAGGTGAGCGCGCCCCCAGCGCCGCAATGAGACCGCGTTGGTCCGCGTCGCCGCGTCCTGTTCGAACCCCACGCGGTTCAGGACGATGCCGAGGACCTCGAGACCAGCGGCGCGCGCCGACTCCACCGTGAGCGACGCGTGGTTGATGGCGCCCAGCGTGTTTCTCGCCACGATCAACACCGGCACGCGAAGCTGCGCGGCCAGATCGCGCATCGTCAGCCCCCCGGCAAGCGGAGTGAGCAGGCCACCAGCCCCCTCGACCACGACGCATGAGTACTGAGCGGCGAGCGAGCGAAAGCCGAGAACGATCCTCCCGACGTCGATGACCACATCCTCCATCTCGGCAGCGAGAGCGGGCGCGAGGGGATGCTCGAGGGCGTAGGGTGTGACGGCATCGAGCGGGGTCCTGCACCCCGCCAGCTCGCGCAGGAACACCGCGTCCTGGGGGACGGGGCGACCGTCGAATTTCCGGCATCCGGACTCGACGGGCTTCATCACGCCGACGCGCACGCCACATTGGCGCGCGGCGGCGACCAGCATTCCTGCGACGACCGTCTTCCCGACTCCCGTGTCGGTCCCTGTGACGAAGACCGCAGGTGCCCCGAGATCGAAGGCAGGGACGCTCATGCGGCCACTCGCTGCTCTACGGCGGCGATGGAGTCGAACGTTACGTCGAGAAGTATCTGCATCTCGTCGCCGGAGATCGACAGCGGAGGCATGAGTACGATGACGTCACCCAGGGGCCGGAGTATGACGCCCCGCGCTCGCGCTTCTTTGATGACCTGCACGCCGACTCGCTCGCTGGCTGGAAATGGCAGCCGAGACGCGCGGTCCCGGACCAGCTCGATACCCGCGATCATGCCACATTGCCGGACGTCTCCTACGTGTTCCAGCTCCCGGAACCGCGCCAGGCCCGCCCGGAGCTGCTCGATGGATCGCGAGACGTGATCGAGCACCCGCTCGCGCTCGAAGATGTCGAGGCTGGCGAGCCCGGCGGCGCAGGCCAGCGGGTTCCCAGTATACGTGTGCCCGTGGTAGAAGGTGCGCCCCTGGTCGATGGGCCCCAGAAACGCCCGGTAGATCTCCTCGGTCGCCAGAGTCGCCGCCAGCGGAAGGTACCCGCCGCTGATGCCCTTCCCGAGGGCCATGAGGTCGGGATCGACGCCCTCATGCTCGCAGGCGAACATGCGCCCCGTGCGGCCAAATCCAGTGGCCACCTCGTCCGCGATAAAAAGCACGTTGTTCCGCCGCGCGATCTCCCGAACGGCGCGCGTGTAGCTGGGTGGATAGACCAGCATCCCCGCGGCGCCCTGCACGAGCGGCTCCATGATGACGGCCGCCAGCTCGTCAGCATGCTCGGTGATAAGGCGGTCGACTTCATCCAGGCACGCCATGTGGCAGGCGGGGTAACTCAGGCCAAGATGGCAGCGATAGCAGTGGGCTGAGTGCGCCTTCACGGTCGGAAACACCAGCGGTCGGTAAACGCGCTGGTACGCTTCAACTCCGCCCACGCTGAGCGCTCCGACTGTATCACCGTGGTACGCGTTCCACAGCGAGAAGTACTTGGTCTTCCGGGGTTGTGGATGCTCGCACTGCTGCCAGTATTGGAGCGCCATCTTGATTGCAATCTCAACAGCGGCCGCCCCGGTGTCCGAATAGAACACGCGCGACAGGCGGCCCGGCGCCAGGTCGACGAGCCGCCGCGCGAGCCTCACCGCGGGCGCGTGGGTCAGGCCGAGAAAGGTGGAGTGGGCGACCCGGGCGAGCTGAGCGGCGATGGCCTGATTCATCTCGGGCCGCGCGTGCCCGTGGAGGTTCACCCAGAGCGAGGACACCCCGTCGAGATACCGGTTCCCCCGATCGTCGATGAGGAACGACCCCTCCCCCCGATCGATGACGATCTGCGGCTCGGCCTCCCAATCCTGTTGCTGGGTGAACGGGTGCCACAGGAAGCGCTTGTCGTCGGCATCGAGGTCTTCCACTGCGACGAGTGTTGAGGCGGAGGCTGCCTCGTCAGGACCCGGTGACACGGCTAGCTCCGGACCCGGCTGAGGCGAGCAGACCGATCCGCTCGCCGACGCGCACGAAGGTCTCGATGGCAAATGTCAGGTCATCGCGCGTGTGGGTCGCCATCGCCGACACGCGGATCCGGGCCGCGTTCGCCGGCACGGTGGGAGGCCGAATGGCCACGGCATAGACGCCCTCCTGCCGAAGGGCAGACGCCATCTTCACTGCCGTCCCCGAATCTCCGACGAGCACGGGGATGATCTGCGTCTCTGAGTCGCCCGTATCGAATCCGGACGCGCGAAGCGCCGCGCGGAGCACGCCCGCGTTCTCCTGGAGCTGGTCGACGAGCGCCGGGTTAGCCTCGAGGAGATCGAGCGCGGCGACCGATGCCGCGACGACCGGCGGCGGCAAGGCCGTCGTAAACATGAAGCTTCGCGCCGTCGACACGAGATAGTCGGCGAGCAAGCGCTCTCCCGATACGAAGGCCCCGAAGCTCCCAAGCGCTTTGCTGAGGGTTCCGACCGCAGCGGTGACGCGATCCTCCATCCCGAGCTGGGACACCAGTCCACGGCCGCCTGCCCCGATGCACCCGGTGGCATGGGCCTCGTCCACCACCAGCATCGCTTCGTATCGATCGCACACCTCGGCGATCGCCTCCAGTGGAGCCAGGTCGCCATCCATACTGAAGACGGTGTCCGTCACCACCAGCCGCCTGCCGCGCGGCGAATGTCGGACCGCCCGCGCAAGCTGGGAGTCGAGCGCCTCCACGTTTCTGTGGCGGAAGGCCGAGAAGTCGGCGCGGCTCAGCCTGCACCCGTCGATGAGGCTCGCATGGTTCAGCTCGTCCCCGACGACGACGTCTCCGGGCCCCACGAGCGATGGGATCAATCCCACGTTCGCGGTATAGCCGCTGGTGAAGAGCAGGGCGCGCTCGCTCCCCTTGAACTGCGCGAGCCGCTCCTCCAAGAGATCACACAGGGGCGATGATCCGGCGACCAGGCGCGACGAGCCCGCGCCCCAGCCGTACTTCTCCCCTGCCTCCGCCGCGGCGGCGACGACCACCGGATGGTTGGCGAGCCCGAGATAATTGTTCGAGCTGAGGTTCAGAAGCTTTCGCCCATCGACCTCGACCCAAGGGTCCGCGCCGCGAGCGACCGTCGTCAGTCGGCGGTCGAGGCTGCGTCCCCTCAGGGCAGCCAGGCGTCGCTCCGCGAACTGGAGGCGCCCCATCCCTACTTCCGCTGCAGCGGGGCGTAGGCCACGGAGAGCTTCTTCACCCCCTTGCCTTCGAAGGCCACGGTGATCTCCTCATCACCCCGGGCGAGCACGCTGGTCACGACGATTCCCGAGCCGAAGGCGGGATGGTACACGCGGTCGCCGGGCTGGTACTGCTGCTCGACAGCCGGCTGCGGCGCGCCAGCGGACGCAACGGCAGCCGGCTCGGTCGACCCATTGACCGGTCGCCATTGCGCTCCAGCAGCGACGCGCCCATTCGGTACGAGGCCTCGAGCGCGCACGCTGGGAAACGCCTCGCGCGTCAGCTCCAGCGGGATGTCCCCCAGGAACCGCGACGGCTGGTTGATCATGCTGTTGCCGTAGAGCGTCCGGTGGTGCGCGTGGACCAGGCAGAGCCCGCGCATGGCCCGGGTGATCCCCACATAGACGAGCCGGCGCTCCTCTTCCATCTGGGTCGGATCGTCCATCGACCGCGAATGCGGGCAGAGCCCTTCTTCCATGCCGACGATGATCACGTACGGAAACTCCAGCCCCTTCGCGGCGTGGAGCGTGATGAGTGTGACGCCGTCGGAGGCCGGATCGTACGAATCGACGTCCTGGACGAGGGAGACCTCTTCGAGGAGCGCCGCCAGCCCGAGCGGCGGCGCCAGCTCCGCGAATGCCTGCGCCTTCGTGCGGAGCTCGGTGATGTTAGCCCACCGCTCCTCCCCCGCATCGGTTCCGTCACGAACCGATGCCGCGTAACCGGAGCGCTCGAGCAGCAAGTCGAGCAGGTCGAGCGGGGTCATCTCCTGGGCTGCGCGCCCGAGGAGCCGAATCAGGTCCACGAATCCCCGCACGGCGTTGCGCGCTCGAGTTTGCAGGAGCGCGCCGGCCGAGCCCGGCTCCGATCCGTCGCCGGTCGCGACCTCCTCGAGCGTCTCGAAGATCGATCGCCCATGCCGCCCGGCCCATCGCTGGATCTCGTTCGCCGTTCGATCGCCGATCCCGCGCGCCGGGACGTTCAGGATGCGCACGAGGCTGACCGTATCCAGCGGGTTCAGAGCGAGGCGCAGGTAGGCCAGCACGTCCTTGACTTCCTTCCGCTCGTAAAAGCGCGTGCCGCCAATCAGCTTGTACGGAACGCCCATCCGCACGAACGCGTCCTCCAGCGGCCGGGATTGGACGTTCGTCCGGTACATCACCGCGATGTCGCTGTAGCGGATTCCCTCCATCCGGACCAGGCGCTCGACCTCGCGAATCGTGAACTGCGCTTCGTCCTCTTCGTTGAACGCCTCGTGCACCGTAACGGGTTGGCCGCGCTCGTTCTCGGTCCAGAGCCGCTTGTCCTTCCGCACCTGGTTGGCGCCGATGACCGACTGCGCCACGTCGAGTATGGTCTGCGTCGACCGATAGTTCTGCTCGAGAAAGATGACGCGCGCCTCCGAGAAATCGGCTTCGAAGTTCATCAAGTTGCGGAAGTCTGCCTTGCGCCACGAGTACACGCTCTGGTCCTCATCGCCAACCACGCATACGTTGCGGTGCTTTTGGCCCAGCAGCTTCACGAGCTGATACTGGGCCACGTTCGTATCCTGAAACTCGTCGACGAGGATGTAGAGGAAGCGGTCCTGGTACTTTTCGAGCACGTCGGGTCGCTCCCGGAAGAGGCGGACCGTCTCTCCGATGAGGTCGTCGAAGTCGAGGGCGTGGTTCTCGGCGAGCGCCTCCTGGTACCGGTTGAACACGGCCAGCACCCGTTCTTGCCAGAAGCCCTGCGCCGAGCGCGCATACGAGCGTTCGTCGATCAGCTCACTCTTGGCTGAAGAGATCGCCGAAAGGAAGGCTCGCGGCGGGAATCGCTTCTCGTCGATCTCCATCTCCTGAAGGATCCGCCGAACGAGCCCGATCTGATCCCCGTCGTCGTAAATCGCGAACCGCGGATCGACGCCGATGACGGCGCCATCACGTCGCAGAATTCGCGCGCATTGGGCGTGGAATGTGCCGACAGCAATTCCCTCGCCCGCGCGCCCCAACAGATCGTCCAGCCGCTCACGCATCTCGCGCGCGGCCTTGTTCGTGAAGGTAACGGCCAGCACGTTCCACGGACGGACGGACTCCCCGAGCACGAGGTGGGCGATCCGGTGGACGATGACGCGGGTCTTCCCGGATCCGGGTCCGGCGACGATGAGGAGCGGTCCGTGGACGGCGAGGGCAGCCTCGCGCTGCGGGGGATTGAGTCCGTCGAGGTAGAGCAAAATATAGACCCAGACGTTGTCTCGCAGAAATGGCTTCGCCGTTTCTGCGAGACAACCATTTCCCCGGGGTTCGTCTCCCGGAATCACGGGGATTATAAACAGGGGGTCCCGTGGCGCAGGGCGTTCTCGTCAACGTCGGCGATCCGTCACCCTGTCACCAGCTCCGGGATTGGCAGATTCGCTGGATTCGCGAAGAGCCACGCTACCGCGCCCTCGACGTGCCTCGCCACGTCGACCCCGAGTTTCGCTCGTTCACCTATGGCGACTACCCGTGGAAGCCAGCCAAGGCGAACCTCGCCAAGATGGAGGTCGGCGACTGGATCTTCTTCAACGAGACGCTCATCGTCGCGGGCGCCAAGCTTCGGTTCGTCATCGCGTGCTTCCAGATCGAGGAGCGCATCTCATACCAGGACCTCGCGGGCCGGGGGCTCCTCACCGATCCTCGGTACGCCGGTAACGCGCACGTTCGGCGCAACGCGTTGCTTCCCGACTCGGACACGCGGTTTACAATCTGGCGAGGAGGCCCCGGATCGCGCCTGCTCGCGGAGCCGATCTTGATGGACCGTGCCTTCGTGGAGGAGATCGGGCTCCCATCGCAGAATGGCGGACCGTGGGACTGGACGCAACGCGATCGAAACGGCCGCGCGTTTACCGAGCTGCAGCTCATCGGGTTCCATACGCGAGCGACTCGCCGTCTCGACCATGTCCAAACATCGTGGCTCTTGCGCCGCTTTGATGCGGTGCCTGCGCGCGCAGTTCGCTGAATGGTTTCAGGTCAGCGAGAGGCGCCCTCCGTCCGACCGCTCTGAGAGAGCACGCACTAGTCGATGAAACAGGAGCAGGCATGGCGCAACCTCGTGCCGTCGGCGTGATCGGCGCCGGGATCCTCGGACTCACCGCGGCCCTCCGTTTCGCGCAAGCCGGCATGCGCGTCACGGTCATCGAGCGCGAGGAGGAGGTCGGCGGACTCGTGGCGTCCTTCAAGATCGGCGGCGCTCACCTCGAACGTTACTACCATCACCTGTTCCGGTCGGATCGCGACGTGCGCGCGCTCATCGCCGAAGCAGGCCTGGAGCACGCCCTCGTCTGGCCGCGACCGGACGTCAGCTCCCTGTGCGGCGGGCGCTTCTATGGGTTCGATTCACCGACCGACGTGCTCGCCTTCTCGCCGCTACCCTTTGCCGATCGCGTTCGCCTCGGGGCGTGCGCCGCGTATCTGAAGCTCGAGCGCAACTACCATCGCCTCGAGGGCCAGACCGCGGCATCGTGGATCAAGCGGTGGATGGGCGAGGAGGCGTACCAGGTGTTCTGGGGCCCGCTGCTTCGCGCCAAGTTCGGGGACTTCGCGGAACAGATCGCCATGCCGTGGTTCTGGTCCCGTGTGCACCTTCGGAGCCAGCGGCTGGGCTACATTCGCGGCGGCTTCTATCGGCTGTACGCCCGCCTCGCCGAGCAGCTCGAGCAGAGCGGGGCCGAGATGCGGCTGAAGACCGAGGTGAAGTCCATCCGCTCCGACGACTCCGTGCACGTCGACACCTCGGATGGCGCATTCGACTTCGACCAGCTCCTCGTGACGACGCCGACGCGCGTGTTCATGCGTCTGGCCGTCAACCTACCGGACGAGTATCGAAGTCGATACGACACCGGCGAGTACTATGGCGCCCATTCGGTCATCCTCGGCTTGAATCGCCAGCTCATGGAGCGCACCTACTGGCTCAACATCCACGACCCCGGCTTCCCGTTCCTCACCGTCGTGGAGCACACGAATTTCATGCCCGCATCAGACTACGATGGACTACACGTCGTGTACCTGGGCAACTATCTCCCCATGAGCGACCCGTTGCTCCGAAAACCCCGGGAAGAGGTCCTGAAGGAGTTCACGTCGGCCCTGCGCCGGATCAATCCCGACTTCGACGAGGGCTGGGTCGTGGAGTCCCACGTGTTCGCCGCGCCTTTTGCCCAGCCGATCGTCACGGTCGATTACCACGAGCACATCCCGCCCCACGAAACGCCGCTCCGCGGCGTCTACCTCGCCAACATGTTTCAGGTCTATCCCGAGGACCGTGGGCAGAATTACAGCGTGCGAATGGCGAACCGCGTCGCGGCGCGGATGATCTCAGCGTAGGACCTGGGCGCGCAGTCGAGCAACGTCGGACGAGCCCGCGTCCATGAGGAGATCGGCGATCATCTTTTGGCCGGTCTCGTTGGGATGGAGGAGGTCGGCAGCGATCAGCCGCTTCGCGGCGGGGTCGTCACGGCCGCTCGGGCCGTTGAACGCCTCCCGCACCGAAGCCACATCAACACCGCGACCGGCGGACGTCGTCGCGATGTGCTGGTTCACCTCGTCCAGATATGGCACGAACACGTCCAGGTCCGACCCCGCGCCGGCTGAGGCGGCACTCGCATCGAGGCGCACATAGGGATCGTAGATGTCCATCGTGATCGCCACAGCGGCGTGCCCGCTGGTGAGCGCGACGATCTCGTCGAGACTTCGATCCCAGTTCTGCTCGAACCGATCGACCGTGGTTTGGAGACAGGCTTGATTGTCGTCCCCGCCACACCGCTCGGCCCGATATGCTGCTCGGGCGGCGAGGAGGTCATTGCCGCCGATATTCCATGAGATGACCTGCGCGTGGGCTACGGCGTCGCGCACCGCCTGGTTGGTGGTGAGCGCCGCCACGAGATCGCTGCTGGTGGCGCCGCCACGCGAGAAATCGATGAGCTGGACGGACACGCCGAGCTGATCCTCGAGCGACGCTCGATAAAGCTGCGGATAGCCGGCGCGCGCACCGACTCCGGCGGCGATCGAGTCCCCGAGCGCGGCGTAGGTGATGCCGTCCCCGGCGCCCTCGCTGCTTTGGGACAGGGCCGGCGGGCCCCAGCTCCCCATGAGCGCCGACACCAGGAAGGCCGAACCGAGGGTTGTGGCGATCAACCGGCTTCGCACATGTCCTCCACGGCGATGTGATGCGCCGGCCGGGCGCGACTGCGCGGCCAGCGTCGGCGGCTCGACGATACGCGGACGCCGAGAAGAGGTCAATTTTCCGCCAACGCGCCCGGGGGCAGGCGCTGGTGGGCAGCCCTCTCGACCTTACCTACAGGTCCCTCGAAAGCATCTGGCGGCCGCTGGAACGAGCCCAGCAACAGGTGTGCGAGGGCGACGTCGTACGCGAGAAAGCCGGCTTGGTCCGACCACCAGATGAGCGCTCCTGGGATGGCCAGGAGCGCCGCCGCGACGAGCGTGGCTTCAGACCACTTCGGCTGGATGAGGACGTCGGGAGCGAGAACCGTTGCATACCCGACCCACGACACGGGGCCCGCAAGAATCGCCGCGACGAGCCCCACCGTCGACGCGCGTTGCGAGTCGATGCGTCGATGACGTGCAAACGCCACCAGCGTCCCCACGACGCCAGCCGTCGCCACGGCGGCGAGACCGTCGGGCACGCCGGCGCGCGCGAGAATGCTCACGAGCGAGAGATTGTCCGAGAACGCGAGGAACCTCCATCGCGCGATGGCGTGCCACCACCCGACGTACCAGTCCACGTGGCCGAACACGACGGGCAGGAGCGACAGCGCCGCGGCACTGATCGCCCCCGCGACGGCCGGTCTTCGCTGCCGGGCCGCCAGGAGAAAAAGCGGCCACAGGACGAACTGGGGTTTGAGGGCGACGACGGCGCCGATCACGAGGCCCGCGACCGCAGGGTTGCGGCGCAGGAGCGCGGTCGCCACGAGCACTGCCACAGCGAGCCCGACGTAGATCTGGCCGAGATCGACCGTGGACCAGAAGGGCTCCCAGAGCAGGACCAGGAGCGCTCGACCCCAGGCATGGGGCCGGGCGCCAAGGGTGAGGCCGGCCACCATCCCGACGTAGCCGAGCGCGGACCCGACTTGCCAGGCGCGAAACGCGACGGCCGGGGGAACGCGCGCGAGCAGCTGAAAGGCGAGCACGCTGACCGGCGGATTGAGGTTCGTCGCGCGCTCGGTGCCACCTGGCGCGACGACCGCGCGGGCCAGCGCCGTGGTCTGATAAGGGTCACGGCCCGCGTTCGCGGCGTCCCCGGCTGCCCAGAAGGCCCCGAAGTCTCGGAGCGTGGTCGGATGGAGCCCCCCCTGGAAGCCGATCGACGCTGCGGTATGGAGCCAAAGCGCGAACGCCGCGCACGCGACGACCACGGCTCCGCGGACGGCCCGCTCCGCCGAGAGACCCGATGTCACCGCGGCGTCGCCCACCGATGACGTGTCAGAAATACCCGGAGGTCGCGCTCCGGGTGGCAAGCCTGCTGGAATGCGATGGGGGCGGTCCCGCTCGGCGGGACCGCCCCCATCGCGACTACCCCCGGCTCAAACGTTTGTGATCGCGTTGAGGGTTTCGAGGGAAGGCGCGAAGTAGAAAGAGCCCGACGCCGGGTTGCTGAAGTCGGTCAGGCGATCGCGCACCTGACCGTCCATCCCATACATCGCGCGCATTCGCTCCCGGAGCGGTGCCTGGCTCCGGCAGAAGCCGAGGAAATAGAGACCGACGACGCCATCTGGATTGGCATAGGGGGTCGATCGGCGTGAGATCTCGTCGCGCTTTGGCTTCGTGTCATCGCCGGTCTGGCCCTCTCGCAGTTCGACGTGCGACAGGTGGGATGTCGGCGGCTGTACCTTGAGTCGCTCGGAATCCGTCTTCCGGCGACCGAACACCTTCTCCTGTTCCTCGATGGGGAGCGCGTGGAATGCTTCGAGATCGTGGACCCACCGCTGAGCGATGATGTGCGTGCCGCCAGCGCCCGGCTGCCCGTTCGGCACGATGGCGACTTCGATGTCGCGGTCCGGCGTCGGGTTTCCGGTGCCGTCGATGAAGCCGGATAGGTCGAGCGAATTTCGATAGATGAACGTCATCGTCTCGCGCGCGACCTTCATGTGACCCTTCAGTGCGGTCCGGGCGTCGTACTGCGCCTTCCAGAGCTCGCCCTTGTCGTCGGAATGGAGCCACAGAAGCAGCTCTTCCTGCGTCCCCTTGGCTTCCCTCCCGCTCCCATCGATCGATCGGAAGGTCTCGTACGGCTGAAAGTCGTTGGGGATGTCGTTAGTCAGGTCTTTGAGAAGCGAGGGGCCGAATGCGATGACGGTCTTGATCCCGCTCTGGAGCATGCCGCAGTCCTCGCGGTACTTCTTGAGGACGCGCCTGATGTGGTTGACATCTGCCCCCTCTACGCGGCTGAGGTGGACGTACCACTGATTTCGCCCCATATTTCGATCGAGGACTGCGGCTTGTGGCGTTGCCATGGTTCGCTCTCCCTTTTCAGTTTTGGGGTTCCGCGTGCCCGGCGCCCGGGCGTGTCCGCGATGGAGCGCCCGCGCAGTTCCGGCAGAGGCCTCGGAAGGTCACCTCCTTCGAGCGGATCACGAATCCGAACTGCTGGTCCGGAGGCACCGCGATGTGGCCGAAATCGGCGTAGAAATCGCAGACCGCGCCGCACTCCACGCAGACGAGATGATGGTGCGCGTCCGTATTGGGATCGAAACGCCATGCGCCAGCTCCCAGGTTTAGCCTGGTCATTTCGCCCAATTGGACAAGCTCGGTTAGCGTTTCACACACCGTTTTCAGCGACACCGTCGGCATATCTTTGATGACAGCCGCATACACCGCCTCAGCGGTGGGATGGGCAGCGTTCTGCCCAGGAGTTCGAAGATCCGCTGACGTTGCGGCGTCACCCGGAGGCCGTGCTGACGGAAATGCTCGGTCAGCTCGCGCGGGCTTTTCATCGCGCACATTCTACAGGGTGCGAATTGTTTCGTCAGGCGCGAAGGTGCAGAATCATAACGCGTGCCAAACTCCTCGGGACCACGTCTGCGGACGATTGTGGATGATCTTGCCGTTCACGGAAGGAGAGGCCGAATGCCTTCTGCAATTCGCAGGCTCGCCGAAGTCGTGCTCCTGGTGAGGGACTTGGAGGCGTCAACGGCGTTCTATCGCGACGTTCTCGGGCTCGACGTCATCTCACCTTCGACTATCACCAACGCTCGCTTCCTCCGAGCCGGCGCGGCAGGACCGGGCCTTCCTTCACAGGTCGTCCTCGTGCAGCGGCCGGCGGACGCGCCTGCTCTTCCAGCGGATCGGCGACTGCGATCGGTGCACCACATCGGTCTCGAGATCGCTCCCGACGACGTCCCGCGCGAGCGCGCTCGCCTCGAGGGCCTTGGTCTCGAAGTGCGCACCGGTACCCACCCATTTCTCCCGGTCGACGCCATCTACGTCGACGATCCAGACGGCAACGAGGTCGAGCTAGCGGCATGGGCGCCAAGTTGACGAGTCCGTGCACCGCTGTGCAGATGCGGCAGTGGATGAGCCACCGCCCCACGACAAGGCGCGGCTCGATCATCCCGAGCCCGCGGCGGCCAGCTCGGGCCGTTGCGGCCGGCCGGCTCAGCATCCGCGGCTTCTCGGGCAGCGTAACCACAGTAGAGAGCGCCGGTAGACGGCCGTTCTAGCCGAGGGCACAATGCGAGACGTACCTCCCGACCCTCCCAGCAGCGAGATTACGCCCGAGAGGCTCTACCTGAACCGCAGAGCCTTCATCAAAAACGCGGGCTTGACCCTGGGCACCGCGGCGGCGGTGGGAGGTGGACTCCTGTGGCTCATCGGCAATGGCCCGCCGCCGGACCAGCCCCAGGAAGCGCCGGCTGACGCGCCGACGCCGCCAGTTGCCGAAAGCAGTCCCTTCGATACGGACGAGGCGGAGACGTCGTTCCGCGACGTCACGACCTACAACAACTTCTATGAGTTCGGCGTCGAGAAGGGCGATCCCGCGCGACACGCGAGCACCCTGCGCCCGCGCCCGTGGACCGTCTCCATCGAAGGGGAAGTGACGAAGCCGCAGACCATCGACATCGACTCGTTGCTCACCTGGTTTCCGATCCAGCAACGGATCTACCGCATGCGCTGCGTAGAAGCGTGGTCGATGGTGATTCCTTGGAACGGCTTTCCCCTCGGAGACCTCATCAAGCGCGTCGAGCCAACCGGGAACGCCAAGTACGTGGAGTTCGTCTCCCTGCTGGACCCGGAGCAGATGCCGGGCCAACGCTCGCCCATTTTGCACTGGCCGTACGTCGAGGGGCTTCGCCTGGATGAGGCGATGCACCCGCTCACCCTGCTCGCCACGGGCCTCTACAACCAGGAGCTGCCGAAGCAGAACGGCGCGCCGCTTCGGCTCGTCGTTCCGTGGAAGTACGGGTTCAAGGGCATCAAATCCATCGTTACGATCCGATTTACCCGCGAGCAGCCCAAGAACACCTGGGCGGTCGCCGCGCCTCGAGAATACGGCTTCTACGCGAACGTCAATCCCGAGGTCGACCACCCGAGATGGAGCCAGGCGACCGAGCGACGGATCGGCGAGTTCCAGCGGCGGAAGACGCTTCCCTTCAACGGATACGCGGACCAGGTCGCGAGCCTGTACTCGGGCATGGACCTACGAGCCAACTTCTGATGGCCTCCACCCAGCAATCCGTCTTCGATCTGATACCCGTCGCCGGCGTGTTCCGACGGACACGACGCCGCGAGCCAAATCCGTGGCTCAAGTCCGGGATCTTCCTGGGAAGCCTGGCGCCGCTGGCCGCCGTTCTCTGGCGGGCCATGGCCGGTCAGCTCGGCGCAAACCCCATCGCCGAAGTCGAGAACGAGCTGGGCCTCACCGCCCTCATCTTCCTGGTCGCGTCATTGGCCTGCACGCCGGCTAAGCGGCTGTTTGGCTGGACGTGGCAGATGCGCGTGCGCAGGGAGATCGGGCTCTTCGCGTTCTTTTACGCCTCGCTTCACTTCCTGACGTATCTCGTCCTGGATGAATTCTTCGACTGGCGCGCGATCGTCGAGGACGTCGTGCAGCGTCCGTTCATCACGGTGGGCTTTGGCGCCCTCGTGCTGATGGCTCCGCTGGCCATAACGTCGACCAACGCGTGGGTGCGGCGGCTGGGTTATCGCCGCTGGGCTCGGATCCACCAGCTCATTTATCTCGCGGGCGGGCTGGCCGTGCTGCACTTCATCTGGCGCGTGAAGCTCGACGTGAGCCAGCCCTTGGCCTACGCAGTCGTTGTCGGCGCCCTCCTCGCCGTGCGGGCCGTGTTCTGGGCGCGCAGGAGCCTCGCGCCGCGATCCACTGCCGCCAAGAACCAGCCCGCGCGAGCCCGCAGCGGCTAAGCCGTCGCCTCGGCCGACCGAAAGCGCGCCAGCGGGAGTGGCGAATTTAGCACACCCGTTCTAAAATGGACGCGTGGGATACGTTTCGGACCATCGAGATCGACCAACCGCTTCAACGGTGGCTGGATGGGTCGAAGAGTGGAACGCCTACGGGCTACGCGTCGGCCGACGCTGGGTTGCGTGGGCCATCGGCGCCGCCCCGCGACCATACGTCGGCGACTTCGCGGAGGTTGAAACGGACGGCGACGGCTACGCCGTTGCGGTGGAAGTCCGCGCGTGGCGCCCCGCTCCACTGTCGACGAACTAATTCACCCGCCCGGGCTGGCTCCGCACGCTTGGGGCGTGATCGCGCGCGACGTTCGGGATATGACTATCGGGCCATCGCTCGTCTCGCAGCCAGATCGGTATCATCCACGGAACTCAGCGGTCTCGAAGCCCGCGGCGGGACACGCGCCGCGGCGCAGCCGCGAACTGGAGATCGATTCTCACCATGGAAGACGCGACATTAATCGATCCGCTCCCCCATGGAAGCTGGCGCGCATCCAAGGCGCGCGTCGGCCAGGTGGAGCTGGAGAACCCGCAGCTCACCGTTCGCGTGGAAGGTGGCGAGGTTATCGCGGAGGTCTCAGGCGAGTGCCCGCCATGGGACCTGACCACGATTGAGCCGTACGTCTGCAGCGTTGAAGCGAATCGAATGACGTGGGACTTTCGCGGAGTACCCGAAGGCGCGCCCTCCCTGGGAGCGATGCGCCGCGGGCAGATCTGGCATCGGGTGGCCGTGCGATCCCAGGGGGAGGTCCGGGCGCGCAGGCTCAAGCGGACGTAGCCATCACGGCTCGCCGAAGAAGCGAACCGCGTTATCCCACAGGAGTTTGCGCATCTCGTGCGAGGTCAACGCCTGCCACTCGAGGACGCGATCCGCCGATTCTGGAAAGCGCGACTCCGGGTGGGGATAGTCGGACCCGAACATGAGGACATGGTCGCCCAGCATGTCGGTCACCATTCGGACCATCTCGGGCCCCTCGTGCAACACGATAGCCGCGAAGAACCGTCCTCCGGTCAAAAAGTCGCTGAGCTTGCCCTCGATTTCCTCGGCGACGTAGCCCATGTAGACGGCCTGGTCGTCCATTCGGCGTCCCCAAAAGGGTAGCCAGCCAAATCCAGACTCCAGGATCCCAAACCGGATCTCCGGGTAGCGTTCCATCAGGCCGGACCCGACGAATGCCGCGACCGCCCGCATCGCCGCCCAGGGGTGGGAGGCCAGGCGGCCGAGGAACGGGTTGCTCCACAGATCGCGATAGCCGGGGTAGCCGGTCGAGAAGCTGTGGTGAATGACGGCGAGGCCCTCGTCCTGCGCAGCGGCCCAGATGGGGCGCAGATCAGGATGATCGAGGGGGTAGTCGAGCGGAAGCTGCGGATGGATCGCGACGGCCCAGGTCTCGCGTCCCCACCGATGGATCTCCGCGACTGAGGCCTCCACGGCCCGGGGCGTCACCAGCAGACAGCTCTTCAACCGATGCGGGTCGCGACCGCAGAAGTCGTGCAGGTAGCGGTGCTCCGCTCGGATGAACTCCATGTCCAACTCAGGGTCGGGGTGGCTCGCACTCGAGTTATGCACGATGAAGTGGACGTCGACCCCCTCGTCGTCCATGTCGCGGAGACGAGCGTCCGGATCGTAGTCGCCGCCACCTTCGGTGGGATAGCGCGAGCCCATGAAGACCTGGCGCTCGCGCTGCGCGTCAGGCCGGGGCGCCGCCTCACCCAGCATGCGCGGCCGGTCGGCTCCCCACCCGCCGCCCCCGCGGTCGAAACGATACCAGTGGCGATAGGGAGGCTCGCGCTTCTCGCTGGCCATCCCGACGCGAATTTCCGTCCGGTGCTCCTCGAGGTCGGGAATCCGCTCGAACACGGAAGCGGGGAGATACGGGCGGATCGACTCCGCCGAGGGGCGACTATGCGTGTCTGTGTCGTAGATCCGGTAGCCGTTTCGCACGCGAGCCTCCACGCGCCGCGTTCGACCGATGCGACAACGCTGTTTCGCGGGAGCAGCCCCGACCGTGCGCACCGATCGCAGCGGAATGATACGATCTGCCTCGCCGCGGATGGCGGACGGGGGATGCGCAGATGCTCACGCGGGCAATGGCTTCGGCTTTTCTCCTCATCACAGCGGCGTGCGCGACCGCGCCGTCGACGCGAGAGCCAGCCGCGCCGGCCGGGGCGAGCGCGCCCTCTGAGCCCGGGCGAACCCTCGTGGCCGCGGTCCGCGTCGAGCCACTCACGCTCGCCGAGCGGTCGCTGCGGGAACAGGGCGTCGCCGTGTATCTCTCGAGTCGCATGTTCAACGCGGACCTGGCGATCCTCGACGATACGGGAACTCCCCGCCCGTACCTCGTCGAGGCCTTTCCCCAGCTCAACACGGACTCCTGGCAGGTCTTCCCCGATGGACGCATGCAGACGTCCTACCACCTCAAGCCGAACCTCACGTGGCACGACGGCGAGCCGCTTACCGCCGACGACTGGGTCTTCTCGTGGCGCGTCTACTCGACGCCCGAGCTGGGCGCCATCGGTCGTCCGATGAGCGTGATCGACGAGGTGAGCGCTCCCGATGCGCGGACGATCATGATCACATGGCGGCAGCCATACCCCGACGCCGAGAGCTTTACGACGCGCGACGCGTACTTTCCCGCGCTTCCGCGCCACATTCTCGAAAGCACCTACGCCGACGGCCAGTGGGACGCCTTCGTCAACCACCCCTTCTGGACCACCGAGTACATCGGGCTGGGACCATTTCGGCTCGACCGTTGGGAGCCCGGCGCCTTCTACGAGGCGGTACCCTTCGCCGGCCACGTGAACGGGCCGCCAAAGATTCAGCGGATCAAGGTGCTCTTCATCAGCAACTCCAACACGGCGCTGGCCAACATGCTCTCGGGCGTGGTCCAGCTCTCAGCCGACACCTCGATTCGGACCGCCGAAGTTTCGATTCTCAGGCGCGAATGGGGACCGGATGGCGGGACGGTGATCCTCCACCCGAATCAGTGGCGCGCCGCGTTCTTCCAGTTTCGGCCCGACGTGCTGACACAGCCGGCGCTCATGGATCTTCGGGTGAGGAAAGCGCTCGCCATGACGGTCAACAAAGACCCGATCAACGAGGCCGTCTACGAGGGCAATTCGCTGATATCCAACACGATGATCCCGCCCCTCACCGAGACCGGAAAGGCGATTGACCGCGCCATCACCAAGCACACGTACGATCCGCGGGCGGCCGAGCAGCTCCTGGAAGACGCGGGATTCCGCCGCGGAGCAGATGGCATCTATACGAGTCCATCCTTCGGCCGCTTCCACTCAGAGCTGGCCACCAACGCCGCCACCGACAACGAGGCAGAGCTGGCGATTCTCGACCACACCTGGACCCAATTCGGGCTGGAGATGCAGCAGAACGTGGTGGGCGGCGGACTCGAGCGCGACAACCAGCTCCGGGCAACGTTCCCCGGCATCTGGGTGAACAACACCTCCGTGGGCGAGCCGGCCTTGCTGAATCACATGACCGTCCGCATCCCGAAGGCGGAGAACCGGTGGCAGGGCGGAAACCGGGGCGGCTGGTCGAATCCCGACTTCGATCGGCTCGCCGACGCCTACGCCACCACCCTCGACCGTGCCGAGCGCCTCCAGCAGCTCGTCGATATGGCCAAGCTCCAAGCCGACCAGCTACCGGCCATCTCGCTCTTCTTTGTCACCCAGCCCTGGGCGTTCGTGTCCGGCCTTACCGGGCCCAAGCTCGTGGCGGGCGAGTCGAACATGAGCTGGAATATCGAGACCTGGGAGTTCCGGTAGTGGACCGCGCCGCTGCCGCTGCGAAGCCGCCGCTTGTGAACGATCCGGCTCTTCATGCTCGCGGCCGATGGCTCGCCGGGAATGTCGATCACTCGTCCATCGACGTCGAACGCCCAGCCGTGGTAGCAGCAGCGGATCCCCTGGCGTTCGGTAACGGTCCTTCGCCGCGTCCGTCTGTACCGAAGTCATGATCATCCTCCGACCGGCCGCATGGTTCCGCGAGCGTCCATGGCCGCCCCTGCCCGCGATCAGTGTCCGCCGCCTCCTCGGCTCGCCGCGGCCGGATGGTATTTTTTCGAGATATCCGTGGCCCAGGCTCCGCCGATTCTGCTCGTCCAAGCTCGCAGCTCCGCCCCATCGGGGAATGACTCGAAGAACGGGGCATCGCTATCGTGCTCGATGAGCGACTTGAGGACCCCCGCGATGCCGAGTGCCTCGGCCGCTGGAAGCACGCCAGGCAGGATGGCCGCCTTGTAGCCCATCTCCCCGTACATCTTCGGCGTGATCTGGGGCCGACGCGGGATTCCCATCATCGGTCGCGGGACCTCCTT